>QMQL01000038.1 GCA_003650505.1 Candidatus Acetothermia bacterium
CGTCCCGGCCCCCTGGAGGATCGCCGCCATCCGCTCGAGCCCCATCCCGGTGTCGATGCTCTTCTGCTCGAGGGGAGAGAGCCCCCCTCCCTTCTTCGCTTCGTACTGCATGAAGACGAGGTTCCAGAACTCGGCGAACCGATCGCAATCGCACGCCGGCCCGAGGCAGTCCGGTCCGCATCCGTTCTCCTCGCCGGTGTCGTAATGAAGCTCGGAATCCGGGCCGCACGGCCCGCTCTCCCCGACCGGCCCCCACCAGTTCTCCTCCTTACCCAGCCTGACGATCCGTTCGGCCGGGATCCCGACGACATCCCGCCAGATGGCGTAGGCCTCATCGTCATCCTCGTAGACCGAGACCCACAGCCGTTCGGCCGGGATCCCGAGCTCGTCGGTCACGAACCCCCAGGCGAGCTCGATCGCCTTCCGTTTGAAGTAGTCCCCGAACGAGAAGTTCCCGAGCATCTCGAAGAACGTGTGGTGATACGCCGTCTTTCCGACGTTCTCGATGTCCGTCGTCCGGAAGCACTTCTGACAGCTCGTCGCCCGCTTGAAATCCGGTTTCACCCGTCCCCAGAAGATATCCTTGAATTGAACCATCCCGGCGGCGGTGAACAGGAGGGTCGGGTCGTGCGGGACGAGCGGCGAACTCGGGACGACCTTGTGCCCCTTCTCGGCGAAGTACCCGAGGAACCGTCTGCGAAGCTCAGCAACGTTCATACCAACTCCTTGTGGACGACCGATTATCGGGCCGCTCCTATCCCCCTGCAACAAGCGCACCGATGTCCGTTGTTTCCCGACGGGACGGGGACTATACTGAACATCGGGGATGATCGTGACGGACCGGTATGTGGTGATTACGTCCGATCGGTGACGGGGATGAGAAGACGGGGAATGCCGCACTCAAACAGGAGGGGCTTGATAGTCTACCCCCTCATCGTCATCTTCGTTCTGTTGCTCTCCGTCCTATTCGTCGAACGTTCACTGAGGATCGCCCGGCTCCGCCGCGATCTCTTCCAACTTCAGGTCTCCCTGGAGGCGACCCGAGCGGATGCAGAAGCGCTCAGGGCTGAGCTCGCCCTTCGGGATGACCCCGGCACGATCGAGGGCCTCGCCCGGGAGCGCCTCGGCCTCGTCAAGCCGGGGGAGGAGAAGATCATCTTCGTGGAGGGAACGGGAGATTGAGGAGCAAGTTCGTCCATCTACACGTCCATTCTGAGTTTAGCATCCTCGATTCAGCCTGCAAGATCAACTCCCTCCTCGATCGGGCGGAGGAGTATGGGATGGACGCGATTGCCCTGACCGACCACGGCGTGATGAGCGGGGCGATAAAGTTCTACCGTCAGGCGAAGAAGCGGGGGATCAAGCCGATCATCGGCTGCGAGATCTACGTTGCCCCCGGGATCGCCGGGAACGGGGCGGAGAGGGAGGGGAGCGCTTCTACCATCTCGTCCTCCTCGCTGAGAACGAGATCGGCTACCGTAACCTCCTCAGGATCGTCAGCTATTCCCACACCGAAGGGTTCTACTACCGGCCGCGGGCGGACAAGGGGCTCCTTCGGGAATATGCCGAAGGGCTGATCGCCCTGTCGGCCTGCGAGAGCGGGGAGGTCCCTCGCCTCCTCCTATCCGGCCGGGTGGAGAAGGCGGAACGGGCGGCGCGCGAACTCGAGGCGATCTTCGGAAAGGGGAACTTCTTCATCGAGCTGCAGCACCACGGGACCGAGCGGGACGAGCGGCTCCGGGAGGGGCTGGTCGAGCTCGCCGGGCGGCTCGACCTCCCCCTGGTGGCGACGAACGACATCCATTATCTCGACCCCGAGGACAGACTGGCACACGAGGTCCTCCTCAATATCCGCGCTGGGAAGACGATGAACGATCCGGATCACCGGACGTTCGAGGGAGAGGGGTACCACTTCCGTTCCGGCAAGGAGATGGAGGAGCTGTTCGCCGATCTCCCCGAGGCCCTGAAGAACACCCGGCAGATCGCCGACCGTTGCAATATCGATCTCGATTTCAGCCGTTCGATGATCCCTCCATTCGCCCTCCCCGATGGGGAGACCGACCCGAACGGATACCTCCGCCGGCTCGCCTACACCGGGGCCGAGGAACGCTATGGGGGGATATCGAGCGACGTCAGGGAGAGGCTCGATTATGAGCTCGACGTCATCGCCAGGATGGAGTACAGCACTTATTTCCTGATCGTATGGGACTTCGTCCGCTTCGCCAAGGAGAGCGGGATCGCCGTCGGGCCGGGCCGGGGTTCGGCGGCGGGGAGCCTCGTCGCCTACTCCCTGGGGATCACAGGGGTCGATCCCCTCAAGTACAACCTGATCTTCGAGCGGTTCCTGAACCCCGATCGGGTCAGCATGCCGGACTTCGATATCGATTTCTGCATCAAGGGCCGCGATCGGGTGATCGACTACGTCAGGCGGAAGTACGGAGGGGAGAAGTGGTGGAAGCGGATCGCCCAGATCGCGACCTATGATCGGATGGCGGCCAGGAGCGTCGTCCGGGACGTCGGTCGGGTCCTCGGTGTCCCCTACAACGTCACCGACCGGGTCGCGAAGCTGATCCCGTTCGGTTGGGGGCTTGCCACAGCTGTCGACCGGGTGGTCGAGCTCCGGACCCTGTACGAGGAGGACACCGACATCCGGCGGGTGATCGAGATCGGGCTCCGGCTGGAGGGGCTGACGCGGAACGCCTCGACCCACGCCGCCGGCGTAGTCATCGCCCCGGATGAGCTGACCAACCACGTCCCTCTCCTCCGCATCGGGGAAGGGGAGTTCGTCACCCAATACGACATGACCGACGTCGAGGCGGTCGGCCTCCTCAAGTTCGATTTCCTCGGCCTCCGGAACCTGACCCTCCTCGATGAGACCTGCCGTTCGCTCGAGGGGAGCGGTGGTGCGAAGATCAAGCTCGATGAGGTCCCCCTCGACGACGAGAAGACGTTCACGCTGATCCGGTCGGGGAAGACGGCTGGGATCTTTCAACTGGAAGGGAGCGGGATAACGAAGCTGATCAGGCGGGTTCAACCGGATCGCTTCGAGGACCTGATCGCCATCCTCGCCCTGTTCCGCCCCGGCCCGCTCGAGAGCGGTATGACCGACGAGTACGTCGAACGGAGGAGCGGGAAGAAGGAGGTCTCCTACCCGCATCCGGCCTTGGAGGAGGTCCTCTCCGACACATTCGGCCTCCCGATCTACCAAGATCAGGTGATGCTGATGGCTCAGCGCCTCGCCTCCTTCACCCTCGCCGAAGCCGACGTCCTCCGGAAGGCGATGGGGAAGAAGGACGAGAAGATCATGAGGGGGCTCCGTGAGAAGTTCATCACCGGCTGTCTGAAGAACGGGCTTTCGCAGCGGCTCGCCGAGGCGACGTTCAACGACATGGAGAAGTTCTCCCGTTACGGGTTCAACAAAGCACATGCGACCGCCTACGCGTTCGTCTCCTATTGGACGGCCTATCTGAAGGCGAATTATCCGACCCACTTCATGGCGAGCCTCCTCTCCAGCGTGAGCTCCGATACCGACAAGATCGCCGAGTACATCAGGGAATGTCGCGAGATGAAGATCGAGGTCCTCCCGCCCGACATAAACGAGAGCCGTTCCGAGTTCACCCCAGTAGGGGAGGGGAAGATCCGCTTCGGCCTCGGAGCGATAAAGCACGTAGGAGAAGGGGCGATCCGCGCGATCGTCTCCGCTCGCGAGAAGGGGAGGTTCACCTCGTTCTTCGATATGTGCCGCCGCGTGGAGGGCGAGACCATCGACAGGGAGGCGCTGGAGGCGCTGATCAAGGCGGGGGCGTTCGATCGGCTCGGTGCATCCCGCCGCGGACTCCTTCGTCACCTCGCCGAGGGGGTGGAACTGATGCAGGTGGCACAACGGGAGCGGGCGACCGGACAGCGTTCGTTCTTCGAGGAGGCGGGGGAGGCCGTCCCCGATCCGGCGGTGACCGAGCCGGAGTTCGACCGGAACGACCTCCTCGCACTGGAGAAGGAGTTCCTCGGGCTGTACGTCTCTGGGCACCCGCTCGACGAGCACCGCCAGACCCTCTCCCTCCACACCACGCCGGCGGATCAGGCGAAGAACCTCCCGAAGGGGGCGCGGGCGACGATCGGAGGATGGGTGAAGAGCCTCAGGCGGATCAACACGAAACGTGGGGACCAGATGGCCTTCGTCACGATCGACGACGGGACGGCTGAAGTCGAGTTTACGGTCTTCCCCCGCATCCTTACTGCAGCTGAAGATCTCCTCCGGGAGGACGCCTTGATCGGCGTCGAGGTGAGCTCCAGCGAGCGGAACGGCGGGGTGAACCTCATAGCAGAGGACGTCTTCCCGTTGAGCGAGATCACCGCGCGGGGCGGGGTCTCCCTTACCATGGTCCTCGATCCGGAGAAGATCGACGAAGCGACGCTGAAGAGGATTCAAGGAGCGCTCGCTGCCTCGCCCGGTGATGTACCGGTCCGGTTCAAGCTCGTAGGGGACGCCCGCTCGATCGCGATCAGCGTCGATGACCGCTACGCGATCGCCCCTAACGAGACACTGCGTGAGTCGCTCCTTGGCCTCGAGCCGATCGTAGCCGTCTACATCGGGAACGGGACGGAGCCATGAAGCCGGACGCCCGCAGGCTGGTCCGCTGGCTGTATCCCGGACTGAGGGTGAAGAGGTGGGTGATCCTCTCCGTTCTGTCGATGGGGGTGATCGTGATCGCCCTGTTCACGTTAGGGGAGAGGGGCGCCCGGACGATCTACCGGGCCTTCCCGGCCGGCCCCGCCGCCCGGTATGCCCTCATCTCCGGCCTTCTCGTGGTCGGGGCCCTCGGATTCGCCTTCTCCCTCCTCCGGCTGGCCCGGTCGGTGGCGGAGGGGGTCGCGCCGAGCGCTCGGATCAAGCCGTCGACCATGATCTACCGGACCCGCGTTCTGGAACGGGGTCCCCGTGTCGTGAGCGTCGGCGGAGGGACCGGCCTATCCGCCCTCCTCCGCGGGTTGAAGGAGGAGACCTCGAATATCACCGCCGTCGTGACGGTGATGGACGACGGTGGGAGCTCGGGCCGGCTCCGTCAGGAGATCGACGTCCTCCCGCCCGGTGACGTCCGAAACTGCATCCTCGCTCTCGCTGAGGACGAAACGCGCTTCTCCGACTACTTCCAATACCGGTTCTCCGCCCCGAAGGAGCTCGCCGGCCATTCACTCGGGAACCTCCTCCTCGCCGGGCTCGAGCAGGCGACCGGGGGGTTCGACCGGGCGATCGAGGCGATGAGCCATTTCCTGAGCATCCGCGGGCGGGTCCTCCCTGCGACCCTGACCAAGACGCGCCTGGTCGCGGTAGTTGAGGACGGGACGAGGATCGAGGGAGAATCGAGGATCAGCGCCGATCCGCGCCGGATCGAGCGGATCTTCCTCTCTTCTTCCGCGGTGGAGCCGTACGAAGAGGTCCTCGAGGCGATCTCCGAGGCCGACCTGATCACCCTCGGACCGGGGAGCCTGTACACGAGCATCATCCCGAACCTCCTCGTCGATGGGATCGCGGAGGCGATCGAGACGAGCCCGGCGGAGAAGGTCCTGATCGCCAACCTGATGACCCAACCCGGCGAGACCGACCGGTTCACCCTGCGGGATCACCTCGCCGTCCTCGATGACTACATCCGGTTGAGCCGGTTCGACACGATCTTCGTCAACGCCGCGAGACCGGCCGATGCGCTCCTCGCCGGCTACATCGACGAGGCGGCCGAACCGGTCCGAGATGACCTCGCCGTACCGAACGAGTACGGCCTCGTGGTGATCCGCGCCGATTTGATCGGAACGGCCCACTGGGGAGGGAAGGAGACGATCAAGCACGACCCGAAGAAGCTCGCCCGGGCGATCGTCAAGGGGACGCGCGCCTTCTCGGCTTCCCGCCGTTGAGATCAGCCCTTGATCACAGCGAGGGGGCGGAGCCGGACGACGGAGGCGTTGATCCCCGCATCGATGGCGGCGGCGACGACCTGTTCGATCTCCTTGTACGCCCCTGGTGCCTCCTCGGCGACCCCCCGCCTGCTGTGTGCCCAGACGCGGATCCCGGCTGTAGAGAGCTCGGAGATGACCGTCTCCCCCCAATATTTCTTCGCCGCCTTCTTCCGCGACAGGGCCCGGCCCGCTCCATGGATCCCGCTCCCGAACGTCTTCTCCATCCCAACCGCTGTCCCCCTGAGGACGTAGGAGGCGGTTCCCATCGTCCCGCCGACGAGGACCGGATGGCCGACATCGCGGTAACATGAGGGGGACTCGGGCCGGCCGGGGCCGAACGCCCGCGTCGACCCCTTCCGATGGACGAGGAGCTCCCGCTCTCTCCCGTCCACGGTATGGACCTCGATCTTCGCATTGTTGTGGCCGATGTCGTAGACCGTCCGCACCTCCTTCCCGTCGAGGCCGAAGACGCGGATGAACGATGAACGGACGAGGTGGGCGATCACCTGCCGGTTGGCGAACGCGCAGTTCGCCCCGGCGGCGACGGCGGAGAGGTACCTCCTCCCCTCGGGGCTGTCGATCGGTGCGCAGACGAGCTCCCGCTCGGGGATCGGGATCCCGTACTTGGCGCTCGCCGCGGCCATCTCCTTCAGGTAGTCCTGGCCGATCTGGTGACCGAGGGCGCGCGATCCGGTATGGATCGAGACGACGATCATCCCCTCCTCGATGCCGTATACGGCTGCAGCGTCAGGATCGAAGGCCTTCTCAACGTACTGGACCTCGAGGTAATGATTTCCGGAACCGAGGGTCCCTACCTGCTCGAACTGCCGCTGTTTGGCGAGCTTGCTGACCGCGGCAGGGTCGGCTCCGGCCATCCTCCCGCCCTCCTCGATGTAGGCGAGGTCCTCGGGGAATCCGTAATCGCGCTCGACCGCGTACGCCGCTCCATCGATTAAAACGCGGTCGATCTCCTTTATCGATAGGCGGAGCTTCCCCTTCGAACCGAGGCCGGCGGGGACGGTCCGATAGAGATCATCCCCGAGCCGCTCGATCGCCCCCTCGACCTCCGGACGGGAGAGGGGGGTGGAGAGGAGCCTCACCCCGCAGTTGATGTCGAATCCGACCCCTCCGACGACGGCCACCCCTTCCTTCAGGTCGAAAGCGGCGACCCCACCGATCGGGAAACCGTAGCCGGGATGGACGTCGGGGAGGGCGATCGCAGCGGAGACGATCCCCGGGAGGGAGGCGACGTTCTCCACCTGCCTGAGGGCGCTCCACTCCGTTGCTTCTCCGCTCTCCAGCTCGGCGATCGAATCGGGATCGGCGTATATCCTCCCCGGAACGCGCATCTTCCCGGTTTGGGGAAGGAGCCATTCCGATCGTCCGAGCGGTTCAAGCCTCCTCTTCATCGTTCCTCCTCATAGATCGACGACGCATTCGACGATCCATCGCCCCTCCTCCTCTTTGACCGCAAGGCCGAGGTAGCTTACCCCCTTCACTTCGGTCCCGGGTGAATGCCGCTTTGGATCGAATCCCTCCCCGAGCCCTGCCC
>QMQL01000039.1 GCA_003650505.1 Candidatus Acetothermia bacterium
GGAGGAACCTCCTGATCAGAGGGACCTCCGAGATCCCGCTCCCGGCGAAGGGGACAATAACCCTCTTACCCGGGGATACGGTCAGCATCCGGACCCCTGGAGGTGGGGGGTACGGGGATCCGAACCGGCGCCGGAAAGGGGCGATCGAGCGGGATCTGCGCGAGGGGCGGATCTGATTTTCTCAACCGCCCCCTTCGTGATATACTGAATCGAGCGGGCGGAGATGCTCGTATCGCCGAGATAGCGGAAGACCGTTCATCAAGCGGACGAGGCCTTGTGCTTCGTAACCATCATTCGCCGGGCTCCGGCCCGGAGGCGACCGACAAGGGGGTGATGATGAAGGCCGAAAGCGGGCTAGATCGTGCCTCCCTCTTGGAAGCCGTTTTGGACGAGGATCCCCAGATCCGGGAGATCCTGGAGGGGAGCGGCGACCCGGAGGAGGCGCGCGACCGCCTCCTCTCATACCTCGCCGAGCTCGAATCCTCCCTCCGCTTCGAGGAAGGGGACGATCGCCTCGGCCTGGCATCGGCCCTCCGGGCGATCGAGGTATTCAAGGGGATCGTCTCCCCGGCGAACGAGGAGCTAGTCAGATTCAGCGCCCTCTCCGCCCTGTGGGCGGCAGCTCACGGGATGGAGGACGACGATCTCGAGCCGGGCTTCTTCGAGGAGTTCCTCCATATCATAAGGGGGATCAACGGGAAGGGGGGGATCGGCGTCGGTTGGCTCTCCGATAGGCTCGGTCCGGATCTCCCCCCCGATTCGGTTTGGGGAGGGAGGAAGGGGGCGGTCCTCCGCTCGCGGTTCCTCGATCGGCTTGCAGAGGAGATGGAGGCGGCGGTCGGCCGCTATCCGACCGGCCTCGATGAAGACGTGATCGCGGCGCGGAGGGAGAACCGTCGCCGGATCCTCTCCTATTTCGCGGGGAGCGACGCCGATTGGGACGATCCGGCCTGGCACGCCGAACATGTCCTCAAGGGTGAGGAAGGCTGGCGCGCCCTTCAGCGGCTCGTCCCCCTGACCGGAGAGGAGGTGGCCTCGGTCAGGCTCGCCGTCCGCTACGGGATCCCGTGGGGGATCACCCCCTATTACCTCTCCCTGTTCGATTTCGACTCGAGCGATCGGAGCGTGGACTATCAGATCCGCTCCCAGGTGATCCCTTCGCTTCACACGGTCCGGGCGATGATCGAGCACAGACAGGATCGCTACCGCGCGTTCGACTACATGCGCGAGCGGGACACATCACCGATCCCTCGCGTCACCCGCCGCTACCCGGCGGTCGCCATCTTCAAGGTTGCGAACACCTGTCCCCAGATCTGCACGTACTGCCAGCGGAACTGGGAGATCTCCGATGCGATGGTCGCCGCCGGGATACCGGATCGAGAAGCCCTCACGCCGGCCCTTAACTGGTTCGAGGAGCATGAGGGGATAACGGACGTCCTCCTGACCGGTGGGGATCCGCTCGTCCTCGACGATCGAACGATCGCCTATCTCCTCGGCCGGTTCTCCCGGATGGAGCATATCCGTCACATTCGGATCGGGACGCGCGTCCCTGTGACGATCCCGATGCGCGTGACCGATAAGCTGGCCGAGCTTCTCGGAGCGATCATAGAACCGGGGAGGAGGGATCTCTCCCTCGTCACCCACGTGGAGAGCCCCTACGAGGTGACCCCGGAGCTCGCTTCGGCCGTCGCCCGGCTCCGGCGGCATGGGATCCGCGTCTACAACCAGCAGGTGTTCACCCTGGAGACGAGCCGGCGGTTCCAGACCGTCGCCAACCGGATCGCGCTGAAGCGGGTCGGGATCGATCCCTACTACACGTTCTACGCCAAGGGGAAGGACGAACATCGTGACCTCCTCGTCCCGATCGCCCGGCTCGTCCAGGAGCGGAAGGAGGAGGCCCGCCTCCTCCCCGGGATCTTCCGGACCGACGAGCCGGTGTTCAACGTCCCCGGCCTGGGGAAGAACCACCTCCGCGCAGCGCAGGATCGCGAGCTGATCGGGATCCTGCCGGACGGGAGGAGAGTCTATCTCTTCCATCCTTGGGAGAAGGGGATCGTCCCGGTGGAGCCATGGGTGTACGTCGACGTGTCGATAAGCGAGTACCTGCGAACGATGGAGGAGCGCGGCGAGGATTCAGCCGATTACGAAAGCATCTGGTATTACTACTGATCTTTTTTATTCCGGAGGCGGAGTGCTTAGGGTCGCTTCCCACGTGAAGTGATACAGATTCCCGCTGATCGTCTGCGATCCGGTCCCCGACATTTCTGTCGCGTCGTAATCCCCGTCGAGTTCGATCGAGACGTTCACCGGCGGGTCGATGTTATAGTTCGTCCCCAATGCGGCTATGAACAAGGAGGAGCCGCGCGCCGTCCCCGCGGTTATCGACAGGTCGAACGGCTGTGAACCCGGCCCGACCAGGGTGATCGTCCCGGAGAGGGAACGATCCTCGTGGACGAGGGTGAGTCCGATCGGGCTCGTCAATCCGGCCGCCGGGCCGTCGGTCCAGGTAATCCATCCGTCCCAGCGGCCGGAGATGTCGATCCGCGGCGCAAGGAGGCAGGAGGACAGGGACAGGGTCGCAATGGCGATCCCCTGAACGATCATCCTCTTCTGAAACCGGCTGAGCATCGCAACCTCCGACATCGAAGTCTCTTCCCATCCGCCGAGCGGGGGAAGGAAGGCCGGGATCGGCCGGGGAGACACCGCGCACCTTTACCCCGGGTCAGAAGAGGCCGAGGTATATCCCGAGAACGTCGAGG
The DNA here is from genome assembly GCA_003650505.1 of Candidatus Acetothermia bacterium. Lineage (GTDB taxonomy): Bacteria > Bipolaricaulota > Bipolaricaulia > UBA7950 > UBA9294 > B2-G16. The sequence goes on from QMQL01000039.1 coordinate 2,760, forward strand.
ATGCTGGCGATGACGCACGAGACGATCGCTACGGGGAGCCCATTCCGGAGCCACATCGATGCGGTTATCGGCTCTTGTGTCTTGTCGCTGAACGAGATGGCGAGCACGTTCGCCGTCGCCCCGACGGGGGTCGCGTTCCCGCCGAATCCGACCCCGAGAGCGAGGGCCCACCAGAGCGGAGCGACGGCGATCCCCCGCTCGCCGAGCCCGACGATGATCGGGAGCATGGCAATGGTGAACGGGACGTTGTCGACGATCGCCGACATTATCGCCGATCCCCACAGGATGGAGAGGGAGGCGAGTACGATCCCGCGGCCGGCGAGGGAGGCGAGGGCCGAGGCGATGATGTCGAACGCGCCCGATGCCTCGAGACCGCCGACGATGATGAACAGGGAGATGAAGAAGAGGAGGACGTCCCAATGCACTTCACGTAGGGCCTCCTGGGCGTCCGGACGGATCAGGATCAGCCCGGCGCTCGCCCCGATCAGGGCGACAAGGCCGGATTCGAGGCCGATCCGTTCGTGGATGAAGAATAGGATGATCGTCCCGGCGAGGACGGCGAGGATCCGGATCATCCTCCTCCGGTCGATGATGGCGCGGTGCTCGTCCATCTTGAGGAGATGTTCGATGTTGGCCGGCTGCTTAAACAGGGCGGAACGGAAGAAGAGGAGGAGGACCCCCAGGGCGGCGATCCAGGCGACGATCACGATCGGTGCGAGGTGGACGACGAAGTCGGTGAACGTCAGGCCGGCCGCCGATCCGATCAGCACGTTCGGCGGGTCTCCGATCAGGGTGGCGACCCCCCCGATGTTGGAGAGGATCGCCTCCCCGATCAGGAACGGGGCGATCGGGATCCCGAGTATGTCGGCGAGCGACATCGTCACCGGGATCATCAGGATTATCGTGGTCACGTTGTCGAGGATCATCGATACCAGGCTCGTCGCAAGCCCGAGGTAAACGAAAAGGAGCCACGGTCGGCCGCGGGCGAGCTTCGCCGCCTTGATCGCGAGGTACTCGAAGAACCCGGTCGCCCGAAACAGCCCGACGATGATCATCATCCCGAAGAGGAGGATGATCGTGTTCGGATCGATCGCAGCGCTCGCCTGTTCCGGCGAGTAGAAGGAGAGCCAACTCCCAAGTGCGAGGATGGCGATCGCGCCGATCAGCGCGACGACGGTCCGGTGGAGCCGCTCGGCGAGGATCCCGAAGTACGTCAGCCCGAAGACCGCACTCGCTAGGATCATCGGGAGGGTCGGGGCATCGATCATAAAAGGTGATCGTATGACTCTCCGCCTGGATCTGCAAATCGAATCGTATAATCAGGGGAAGGAGGGATATATGCCCGAACTCCCCGATCTCGAGGTGATGCGAGAGGGTCTCGACCGGCGCCTGGTCGGTCGGGAGATCCTCGCTGCGAATGCCTACTCCCCCTCGATCCTGAAGACGGCCTCGATCCCCCTCGAGGAGCTCGTCGGCGAGAGGTTCGCCGCCGTCTCCCGCCGGGGGAAGCACCTGATCCTGACCTGCCGCGATGACCTTCACGTCGTGGTCCACCTGATGCTCGCCGGTCGACTCGTCATCGCAAGGGGGGCGACGGAGCCGACGAAGGCGACGGCGTTCGGCCTTGCATTCGACGATGGAAGCGAGCTTCGGATCGTCGAAAACGGGGGTATCAAGCTGGCGAAGGTCTATCTGGTGGGCGATCCGATCGACGTCCCCGCGATCGCCTCCCTCGGGGTCGAGCCGCTATCGGAGATGTTCACTGTCGCGTATCTCAAGGAGCGGCTAGTCGGCCTACGGAGGCAGCTGAAGGGGCTGATCACCGACCAGCGGGTGATCGCCGGGATCGGTACGGCCTACGCCGATGAGATCCTGTTCGAGGCCCGCCTCTCCCCGATCCGGTATGCGAGTGCCCTCACCGATGAGGAGATCGAACGCCTCCATCGGGCGATAATGGAGGTCCTGAGGAGGGGGATCGAGGAGATCCGCTCCCGCTCGGACGGGGTCCTCCTCGCCGAGGGTTCCCGCGACTTCATGCGCGTCTACAAGAGGACCGGTCAACCGTGCCCCGTCTGCGGTGGGAGGATCGCCGAGATCCGCTACGCGCAGAAGAGGACGTATTACTGCCCGAACTGCCAGTCGAAGGGGAGGGCCATCCCCGACCGGCGGAGCTGGATGAAACGGTGAACGGCTAGCAGATCCGCGGGACCGGATCGCCGAGCGGCATGTCGAGGAACCGCCTCCCCCCCACCTCCGTCGCGATGACGACCCGGCCGGGGTACTCGTCGGTGACCCGGCCGATGACGGCAGCCTCCCCGCCGAGCGGATGAGTGCGGATCGCGGCGAGGATCTCCTCTTCCTTCCCGTCCTCGACGATCAGGATCGCCTTCCCCTCGTTCGCCACCTCGAGCGGGGAGATCCCGAGGAGCTCGGATAGGCTGAGGACCTCCCGGCGGAGCGGGATCTTGTCCTCTTCGATTTCGATCGTGGCCATCGACTTTCCCGCCATCTCGTTCAGCGCCGCGGCGAGCCCTCCCCTGGTCGGATCCTTCATCGCCTTGATCCCGCCGAGCGAAAGGGCCCGCTCGATCATCGGCCAGATCGGCGCGACGTCGCTTGAAAGCGGGGATTCGAGATTGAACTCCTCTCGCGCGGCGAGGAGGGCCATCCCGTGATCGCCGATCGTACCGGTTACGATGACCGCATCACCCGGTTCGATCGCGGCGTCTGAGATCGCGCGGACGGCGATCCCGATCCCGGCGGTGTTGATCGCTATCCCGTCGATCTCGCCGTGACCCATCACCTTGGTGTCGCCGGTGACGAGGACCGCCCCCGCCTCGGCGAGCGTCGCTGAGAACGAGGCGAGGATCCGGTCGAGGGAGTCGAGGGGGAACCCCTCCTCGACGATGAGGGCGAGGGTCAGCGCGAGCGGCCGCGCCCCCATCACAGTGAGGTCGTTCAGCGTCCCGGCCGCGGCGAGCCGGCCGATGTCCCCGCCGGGGAAGAAGATCGGCTTCACCACGTGGCTGTCGGTGGTGATCACTACCTCCCCCTCGGTCGGTATCTCGACCGTCGCCCCATCGTCGAGCTCAGTCAGGCCGATCCTCCCGGCGTGGCAATCCTCGAAATGGATGAGGATCCTCTCCCGCAGGAGCTTCTCCATCATCTCCCCTCCTGCGCCGTGCAGCGGGCTTATCCTCTCCTCGGTCAAGGGTTGATCCTTTCTCCGTAGCGGAACCAGATGCTGCATGCCCCTTCCGCCCCGACCATGCACGGACCGACCGGGGTGAGGGGGGTGCATCTCTTGGCGAACAGCGGGCAGTCGCTCGGGACGGCCCGGGCGGTGAGGACGTCCGGGCAACGGCAGCCGGGGATCTCCGGGTCCGGGCCGGCTTCTGGGAGATTGAACCTCCTCCGCGCGTCGATCCCGGCGAACGCCGCGCGGAGCTCGAGACCGGACGATGGGATCGTCCCTATCCCCCGCCAGGCGGCGTCCCTCACCTCGAAGACCTCCTCGATCAGCTTGAGGGCGGCCGGGTTCCCGGGCGCGTCGACGGCGCGCGGGTATGCGTTCTCCACCTTCGGTGCGGAATCGGCGATCTGGCGAAGGATGAGGGCGAGGGCGTAGAGGATGTCGAGCGGCTCGAACCCGCCGATCACGACCGGGATATCGTAGCGGTCGAGCCACCTCCGGTACGGTCCGGTCCCGATGATCGTCGAGACGTGCCCGGGGGCGAGGTAGCCGGCTATCCCATGATCGGGGAGCTCGAGGAGGGCGGCCATCGCCGGCGGGATCAGCTTGTGGGAGGCGAGGACGGAGAGGTTGTCCGGCGGGTCGTCGAGGACGATCGCTGCCGTCATCGGCGCCGTCGTCTCGAACCCGACGGCGAAGAAGACGACCTCCTTCTTAGTCTCCCGCGCCTCCTTCACCGCGTCCTTCGCCGACAGCACGGTCCGGATGTCGCACCCCTCCGATCGGGCCTGTTCGAGGGAGATCCTCCCGCCGGGGACCCTCATCATGTCACCGAACGAGCAGACGACCGCCCCGCTCTTCGCGATCGCCACAGCGGCGTCGATGTCGGACGCCGGAGTAACGCAGACCGGGCAGCCCGGCCCCTCGAGGATCGTCACCGTCTCGGGGAGGAGGCGGCGGAGGCCGTTGTGAGCGATCGCCACCTCGTGCGTCCCGCAGACGTGGACGATCTTGACCGGTTCGGGCGGGGCGAGGAGGCGGATCGCCTCGGCGAGGGCGCGGGCACGGGCCGGATCGGCGAGGCGGAACGGCGCGCTCATCCGACCCCGCTCGGCCTTTCGGGGGGATCGCCCTCGTCCTCGGGGCGGTGCGGTTCGAGGGAGGCGGTGAGCTCGTCGAACAGGGCGAGCGTCTCGCGGCCGTCCTCAGGGGAGAGGCGCTGGATGGCGAACCCGGTGTGGATCAGGATGTAGTCGCCCGGTTCCACCGGTTCGGACAGGGTGTCGAGGCGGGCGGTCGTCCTCACCCCCCCGTAATCGACGTGGGCGATCTTCCCTTCCACCGAGATGACGCGCGCTGGCGCAGCAAGGCACATTTCCCATCACCGCGCCGATTATACCGGCCCC
>QMQL01000040.1 GCA_003650505.1 Candidatus Acetothermia bacterium
GAAGCTGTTCGATCTGATGGTCAAGACAGCGGACGAGGAGAAGATCCCCTACCAAATCGAGGGGGCCCCGCGCGGAACAGGGACCGACGCGAACGCGATCCAGCTCACCCGCGCCGGGGTGGCGACCGGTCTGATCTCGATACCGAACCGGTACATGCACTCCCCGTGCGAGATCGTCAACCTCGACGACGTGGAGAACGTCGCCAAGCTAATCGCCCATACCGTAGCACGGATCGACGATTCGACCGACTTCATCCCCGGCTAGGTGGAGTTCCGGCCCGGCTTGCCGGCCCGGCGATCGAACGATAGAATGAATATAGGTGTGTTGGGGAGCTCAGGAGTTTGGGCTGAGAGGAGGTTCACCCTCGACCCGTAGAACCTGATCTGGGTAATGCCAGCGCAGGGAACGACGCCGGGCCCACTTCTTCGGGCGACCGCTGCTCCTTCACGCAGCGGGATATCGTCTGACCTCCCCCGACCCCCGCCCCGCGGAGGTGTTCAGGATGGGAGACGGGCTGATACTGATCCTGGCCGATGGGATCTGGGAGGACGGCGGGCGGCTCGACCGCCTCGCCGGCCGCGCCTGTCGTACGATCGCGGCCGACGGCGGCTTCGACAAGGCGACAGCGGCCGGGATCGATGTGGACGAGGTCGTCGGCGACCTCGATTCGATCGGGCCGGAGGGGAAGGAACGGCTCGTCAGCTCGGATATCACCGTTCACGTCCACCCCCGTTCGAAGGATGCAACCGACCTCGAGCTCGCCATCGATCTCGCCCTCGCCCGCAGACCGGGGAAGATCGTCATCTACGGCGGCATCGGCGGCCGGATCGACCACACACTGGCGAACGCCTTCCTCCTCCTCAAGGGGATCCCGGCCGGCGTTCCGATCGAGCTTGCAGGCGGTGCGGAGACGGCCGTCGCCGTCGGGGGAGAGCGCAGGCTCGAATCAGCCCGGATCGGTGATCCGGTCTCCCTGATCCCGATCAGCGAGCGGACTGTCGTCCGGACGGAGGGGCTCCTCTATCGGCTCGACGGCGAGCCGCTCCTCCGCGGCTCCACGCGGGGAATATCGAACGAGGTCTCCTCCCTCCCCGTTTCGGTCAGGGCCGAGGAGGGGGTCCTCCTTCTCATCCACAGGGAAGGGAGGCCCGGATGAAGGGGAAAAACGGGTGGAAGGGGTATCGCTGGTTCGTAAGCCTCGGGTTGATCGCCCTCCTCTGGTACGGCGTGACGGCGATCTTCCGCGTCCCGACGTATCTCTTCCCCTCGCCGGCCGTGACGGTCCGGGCGATCGTCTCCGATGCCGGTTTCCTCGGCCGGCACGTCGCGATCACGATCGTCGAGACCTTGGCCGGGTTCGGGATGGCGGTGTTCGCCGGGGTCACGGTCGCGATCCTGATGAACGCCTCGCGCCTCTCGCGGGACCTGATCTATCCCCCTCTCGTCCTCTCCCAGGCGATCCCCCTGATCGCCATCGCCCCGTTGATCCTGATCTGGTTCGGCCTGGGGATCCTCGCCAAGGTCCTGATCGTCGCCTTCGTCTGCTTCTTCCCGATCGCGGTCAACGCCTACGAGGGGTTCCGCTCCGTCGATCCGGCCCTCCGCGATCTACTCGAGGCGTTCGGGGCCGGCCGGGCCGACCGTTACCGCCACCTCTACGTCCCAGCGACCCTCCCCGGTATCCTCGCCGGCCTTAAGATCGCGGCGACCTACAGCGTCCTCGGCGCCGTCGTCGGCGAGTGGCTCGGCGGCTCGCTCGGGATCGGCGTCTACATGACCCGGGCACTTCAATCGTTCCGCACCGACCGGCTGTTCGGTGCGATCCTCGTCGTCATGCTGCTCAGCCTCTGCCTGTTCAAGCTGGTCGATGGGGCGAGCAGGCGGCTTACACCATGGATGGAAAGGAGAGACCATGACTAGACGGTTCTTGATCTATTTGTTCGTGATCGCTTCGGTATCCGGCCTTGTCGCCTCGGCCGATGACCTCGAAGCGGTGAGCATCGCCCTCGATTGGACACCGAACACCAACCATACCGGGATATTCGTCGCCCAGGACCTCGGCTACTTCGCCGATGCCGGGCTGGAGGTGGCCGTCCTCCAACCCGGCCCGACCGGTTCGGTTCAGCTCGTCGGGAGCGGGCACGCCGACTTCGGGGTTTCGATGGAGGAGTACGTGACGATGGCCCGTGCGCAGGGGATCCCGGTCGTTTCGGTCGCGGCCGTCTTCCCGCACAATACCTCCGGATTCGCCGCGCCGGCCGATCGCGGGATCGTCTCCCCGGCCGATTTCGCCGGGAAGCGATACGGCGGTTGGGGGAGCGCGCTCGAGGAGGTGATGATCGAGACGGTGATGGGGATGGAGGGGGCCGATCCCGCAAGCGTGACGATGGTGAACATCGGGACGATCGATTTCGTCACCGCGGTCAGGCGGGACCTCGCCGACTTCTTCTGGATATTCTACGGCTGGCAGGGGATCCACGCCGAGATCGAGGGGATCGAGTTCACCTACATCCCGCTTCGCGAGCTCGCCGATGTCCTCGACTACTACACCCCGGTCATCATAACGAGTGAGGAGATGATCGCGACGCGGTCAGAGACGGTCAGGCGGTTCATCGGAGCATTGGCGTGTGGTTACGTCTACGCCGCGACCCACCCGGACGAGGCGGCGGAGATCCTCCTCGCCCACGCCCCTGAGCTCGATCGGGACTTGGTCATCGCATCACAGCGCTGGCTCGCCGACCAGGGGCTGAAGACGGTCGATGGCTGGGGGGATCAGGAGCTCGAGGTCTGGGCGCGATTCGCCGATTGGGCGTTTGCAAACGGCCTGATCGACCGGCCGATCGACCCGGAGGAGGCGTTCACCGACGGATTCGTCCCTGCGGGGGAGGGGGAGTGAGGCCCCTCCTCGAGGTCGACCGGTTGTCGAAGTCCTACGGTGACCTCCCCGTCCTCCGGGACGTCGCGTTCCACGTGGACGAGGGGGAGTCGCTCGCCATCCTCGGACCGTCCGGATGCGGGAAGTCGACCCTGCTCAGGATCCTCCTCGGCCTGGAGGGATACGACGCCGGCGAGGTTCGCGGTCCGGTCGACCGCGCCGGCTACCTCCCCCAGGACGCCCTCCTCTTCCCCTGGAAGACGGTCGTTCAGAACGCAGAGCTTCCGCTCCAGATCAGGGGTGTCGATCGGAAGAGGCGGAGGGAGGAGGTCGCAAGCCGCCTCCCCTCGTTCGGCCTCGCCGGGTTCGAGGACGCTTACCCGCACGAGCTCTCCGGAGGGATGCGCCAACGGGCCGGCCTCCTCAGGGCCGTCGTCAGCGGGGCAGCCGTCCTCGTCCTCGACGAGCCGTTCGGCGCGCTCGACACCCTGACGCGGCACCGGCTTCAGGATTGGCTCTCCGGGTTGATGAGCGAGCTTCATCGGACGATGCTCTTCGTCACCCACGACCTCGAGGAGGCGGTCGTCCTCGCCGACCGGGTCCTCGTCCTATCCGGCCGGCCGGCCGGTGTGATCGGGGAAAGGGGGATCTCCCTCTCGCGCGAGGAGCGCTCCGACAGGTTGAGCCCGCTCTTCTATCGGGAGAAGGACGGGCTCCTGTCCATGATCCGGAAAGGGGATGAACGATGAAGGGAGAGAACCCGTTCGAGACGCGACCGTGCGAATACGACGCGTGGTTCGACCTAAACGAGAACGTCTACCGCTCCGAGCTCCTCGCGATCGAGGAGCTCCTCCCCGAGAAGAAGGGGACCTGGGTCGAGATCGGCGTAGGGAGCGGCAGGTTCGCCTCGAAACTCGGGATCGACATCGGGATCGAGCCGGCGGACGGGATCGCGTCCCTCGCCCGGGAGCGGGGGGTGGAGGTGAAGAAGGGGGTCGCCGAGGACCTCCCCCTCGCCGACGGGAGCGCCCATGCCGCGTTCATGATCACCTCCCTCTGCTTCATCGAGGATATGGGCCGCGCCCTCGCTGAGGTGGAGCGGGTCCTCGTCCCGGGCGGGGCCGCGATCATCGCCTTCATCCCGCGCGACTCGCGGCTCGGCGAGATCTATGCCGAGACCGGCCCGCAGGACCCGTTCCTCCGTCACGCCCGGCTGAGGAGCCGGGAAGAGGTGTTGAGGGGGATAGAGACGGCCGGGCTGCGGATCGATCGTTGCGTCGGGACCCTGACCGGCGACCCGGCCGGTGCGAACGAGCGGGTCGAGCCGCCGACCGAGGGCTGCGATGAGGGATCGTTCATCGTCGTCCGCGCGGTCAAGCCGTCTTCTTGACAGGGGAGTCCCTATCCACGTAGGATGCGCCCCATGGAGACGCACAAGCACTTCCTCATCGTCAACCTGATCGCCGGACAGGGCCGATGCCGCGGGCTCTTCCCCCGCATTCGCGAGGAGCTCGACCGCCGCGGGATCGATTACGACCTCCATTACACGAACGAGCCGCTCGAGGCGACCGACGTCGCCAAGATGGGGGTCGAGGCCGGGTTCACCCGGATCGTCGCCATGGGCGGGGACGGGACGGTGAACGAGGTCGCCAACGGCCTCGTCGATGCCGACGCGACCCTCGCCGTCATCCCGGCCGGTACGGGTAACGACTTCGTTCGGACGATGGGGATCCCCTCCGATCCGTTCGCTTCCCTCGATCTCCTCGCCGGCGGCGTCGAGCGGACGATCGATCTCGGCCGCGTCGCCGACGATCGGTGCTTCGTCAATGGGATGGGGATCGGGATCGACGCCCAGGTCGCCCGCGACGTCATGAAGATGGAGCGGCTCCGCGGCGCGCCCGCCTACATATACGCAGCCGTGAAGGAGGTCTTCCGATTCCACTCCTTCGATGTGGAGATCTCCGGGCCCGATTGGACCGAACAGCTCGCCTGCCTATCCCTCGGCGTGGCGAACGGGAGGTATAGCGGTGGCGGGTTCAAGCTCGCCCCGCTCGCCGATTGCAACGACGGGCTGATCGACATCGCGGCGATCGGTGACTATTCGCGGGTCGAGCGGCTCTTCCGCCTCCCTCTCGTCCGGAGCGGGAAGCACCTCAACTGGTCGCGCGTCCGCTACCACCAGACGGAGGGGGCGACGATCTCTTCCCCGAAGAAGCTAATCGCACACATCGACGGAGAACCGTACGTCCTTCCGCGCGAGCCGTTCGAAGTGGAGGTCCTCCCCTCCGTCCTCAGGGTCCTCGTCCCCCGTTAGCTCCGGCCGAACCGCCGGTCGAGCTCGTCGCGGGAGAGGGCGAATATTATCGGCCTCCCGTGCGGGCAGGTGTAGGGGTTCGCGAGGGTCATCAGTTGCTCGACGAGGGATTGCGCCTCGGCAGCGGATAGGGGCTGCCCCGCCTTGACCGCCGCCGCGCAGGCCATCTCGGCAAGGACCCGATCGAACAGGGCCTCCTCCAGGTCGCCCCCCTCACTAAGGACGGCAACGATCGTCTCGGTCAGCTCCTGAAACCCACGCCGCCTCTGTTCTTCGGCGAGCATCCGCGGGTATTCCCGGTAGAGGAACGTCCCTCCTCCGAACTCCTCGAGGACGATCCCGACCCTCTTCAGCGCCTCCTGATGGGCGGATAGGAGGGACGCCGTCTCGAACGGGACCTCGACCCGCACCGGGAGGAGGAACAGCTGCCGAGCGATCCCGTCGGCCGCGAACTCGGCGAGGAGCCGCTCGTAGAGGATCCGTTCGTGGGCGATGTGCTGATCGATTATCTCCAACCCGTCCTCCGTCTCGACGAGGAGGTAGGTCGACTGGAGCTGTCCGATCACCCGCCGGCCCTGAAGGCTCACTTTTTCCGGGTATTGCATGCCGGGCGCGATCCCGCCGATGTCGAACGGGAGCGGCTGTGAGCTGTGGGCGGCGCCTTCGACCGGCGGTCGCGGCCCGGAGCTCTCCTCGACGATCGATGAGACGACATGCGGCGAGGCCAACGCCCGCTGGAGGGCGGCGGAGAGGGCGTCCTGTACCCGGCGGGGGTCGGTGAACCGGATCTCCTCCTTCTGCGGGTGGACGTTGACGTCGACCTCGGGTAGGGGGAGGGAGATCCGGATGACGGCGAGCGGGTAGCTCCCCGGTCGGAGGATCCCGCGGTAGGCGCTCGCCAGGACGTAGGAGAGGCCGCGGTCGGAGACGGCGCGGCCATTCACGCTGAACAGCTGGTCCCGCCTGCTCCCCCGCTTCAGGTCGGGCCGGCTGATGAATCCATCGATCCGTACGCCGCCGTGATCCCCGTCGAGCGGGATCATCGCCCGTGCCACTTGAGCCCCGTAGACCTGGGCGTTCCGATCGAGGAGGGATTTCGCCGGGGGGGCGGCGAAGACCTCCCGACCGTCGTGCTTGAGCGACCAGCCGATCCCGGGGGAGAGGAGGGCGAGCCGTTGGGTCGTCCGGTTGACGTGGAGGAACTCCGTCCGGGGTGAGCCGAGGAAGCGGGCGCGGGCCGGGAGGTTGAAGAAGAGGTCCTCGACCACGACCGTCGTCCCCGGTCCGCGCGCATCAGGGGAGATCCCATCGATATCGCCGGCGACGACCGCGAGGGAGTGCGCCTCCCCCCCGCTTCTGGGGCGGGATACGATCCTCATCCGGGAGACGGCGGCGATGCTCGCCAGCGCCTCGCCGCGGAAGCCGAGGGTCCCGATGGAGGAAAGGTCGGACTCGTCCTTGATCTTGCTCGTCGCGTACCGCTCTATCGAGAGCCTGAGGTCGGCCTCGTCCATCCCCTCGCCGTCGTCGCGGACCGCGATCAGCCTCCTCCCCCCTTCGGCGAGCTCGACGTCTATCCTCTCACTTTTCGCGTCGATCGCGTTCTCGGCGAGCTCCTTCACCACCGAGGCGGGACGCTGGATCACCTCTCCAGCTGCGATCTTCCGGGTCAGATCAGCGGTCAATCGAACGATCGTCATCTCGGCTCAAGGCTAACCGAACCGGCCCTCCCCTACAATCCCTTGCCAGGGGAGGGTCACTTGCGTATCGTCTTGCCGACATGCACACGATCCCGAACCTCCGGAAGGCGCTCGGCCTCACAACCGCAAATCAGGTCCGGAACCGGATCGAGGCGATCAAGGACCTCCTCGCCGGCGATCTCCGCCGCGGGCCGAACAACCAGATCCTCGTCAGCGACGCCGGCCTCGATCTCCTCAGACGGCTTCAGGAGTTATACGATAGTGGACTAACCCTAACAGAGGCGAGCGAGATCTTACGCGCAAGTACCTATAGCACACGGCATAACGGCGCTGCTGTTTCATCCGCTTTTTCATCAAACCGGGTTACCCCAGGTGAAGGGGACGAGGCGATCGCCGCCCTAAAGGAGGAGATCGCGTTCCTCAGAGAGCGGGTCGCCTATC
>QMQL01000041.1 GCA_003650505.1 Candidatus Acetothermia bacterium
AGGGGACCCTCTCCTACCGGCGCCGCGGGGGAGCTCCGTTGCTGGGGGTGAACGGGGTTGTGGTGATCGCCCATGGCCGCTCCGACGCCGAAGCGATCGGGAGCGCCGTCGAGGTCGCGCACCGCGAGGTGAGAAGCGATCTCCTCACCCGTCTCCGCCATGGGATCGAAGGTTGGGATACGGATGGGGGCTAGGATAAGGGGTACGGGATCCTTCCTGCCGGAGAGACGCGTCACGAACGACGAGCTCGCAGCGTCCGTAGATACCTCCGATGAATGGATCGTTCAGAGGACCGGGATAAGGGAACGCCACCTCCTCGGAGAGGATGAGCTCCCATCCGACATGGGTAAGGCCGCAGCCGAACGGGCTCTGGAAGCCGGCCGCCTGACAGGGGCGGATATCGATCTCCTCATTGCAGCGACCAATTTCCCCGATATGATCTGTCCCGGGTCGGCCCCGTTCATCGCCGAAGGGCTGGGCCTCGGGAACACTCCCTTCTTCGACCTGACCGGAGGCTGCACAGGTTTCGTCTATTCCATCGCCGTCGCCGACGGCCTGATCCGGGCCGGTTCGTTCGAGCGGGTCCTCGTGATCGGGTTGGAGGCCCTCTCCCGCGTGACCGACTGGAACGATCGGAAGACCTGCGTCCTATTCGGGGACGGTGCCGGTGCCGCCATCCTCGAGCCCGGTGACGAGGGGGAGGGAGTCCTCAGCTCCGCCCTGTTCGCCGATCCGGAGAAGACCCTCCTCCTCCACATGCCAGCGGGGGGGACCCGCCTCCCGCCGAGCGGAGAGACGATCGGGGAGGGGGAGCACTTCCTGAAGATGGAGGGATCGGGCGTGTTCAAGAGCGCGGCACCGATGATGGAACGGGCGACGCTCGCCGCCCTCGAGAAGGCGGGACTCGGTCTCGAAGACGTCGACTGGATCGTCCCGCACCAGGCGAACCTCCGGATCATCCGTTCGTTGACCCGCCGGCTCGGCTTCCCTTCAGACCGGGTCATCGTGAACCTGGACCGCGTGGCGAACACATCTACCGCCTCGATCCCGATCGCCCTCGACGAGGCGATCCGCTCCGGTCGGATCGGGCCGGGCGATGTCGTCGTTATGACCGCGTTCGGCGCCGGGGTGACGTACGGTTCGGTGGTGATCCGGATCTGATGGGAGGGAGGATGAAGGAAGTAGCGTTCATATTCCCCGGCCAAGGGCGGATCCCGAGCGGGCCTCCCCCGCCGTCGCCGCTCGTCGACTCCCTCCTCGACCTCGCCGCCGACCTCGGGCTCCCCCTCCGCGAATGGTTCGCCGATCGGCCGGAGGAGAGGTTCAGCGCGACGCGCGCGGCTCAGCCGGCCCTGTTCATCGACAGCATCGCGCGTGACTGTGCACTGCGGAGCCGCGGGATTGTTCCCGCCGCCGTAGCCGGCCACAGCCTCGGCGAGTACGTCGCCTTGGTCAGCGCGGGCGTCCTCTCCCCTTCGGATGCGCTTGAGATCGTGATCGAACGGGGGAGGTTGATGGAGGGGATCGATGGCGGGATGGCCGCGATAGTCGGCCTCCCCCCGGCCGAGGTCGAGAAGCTCTGCGCCGATGCCGGCGAAGCGGTCACGGTCGCCAACTACAACGGCCCGACCCAACTCGTCGTCGCCGGCCCGAAGGAGGAACTCGACCGGGTGGGAAGATCGGCCGCCGAGGCCGGAGGCCGGGTGATCCCCCTCCGGGTCTCCGGGCCGTTCCACTCGCCGGCGATGCGGCCGGCCGAGGAGGGCCTCGCCCCCCTCATCGAACGGACACGGTTCTCGGATCCGAAGATAACGGTCGTCTCCGGGGTCAGCGGTAAGATCGAAGGTTCGGGGGGAGGGTTGAAGCGATTGATGCTCTACCAGATAACATCGTCCGTCCGCTGGGTCGACGTCATCCGCCGGCTGGAGGGGGTCGGCATCACCCGCGCGGTAGAGGTAGGATCGGGGAACGTCCTCACCCGCCTCGGGCGGAGGACCACCGAGGGGATCGAATTCCTGACCTACGAGGAGGCCTGCGATGAAGGGATTTGACGACAGGACGTGTATCGTAACCGGCGCGACGCGGGGGATAGGGAGGGCGATCGCAACCGCTCTTCACGGCCGCGGGGCGCGCGTCATCGGATTCGGCCGCGACGAGGAGGCGGGGGCAGCACTCGAACGGGAGCTTTCCGGAGCGCGGTTCATCCCGGTCGACATCTCCGATCGGGCCGGGGTCGAGCGGGCCGTACGGGAAGCGGCCGACCACGGCGGAGGGATAGACTATCTGGTCTGTAACGCCGGAATAACCCGGGATCGCCTCCTCCTCAGGATGAGCGCCGAGGAGTGGGAGACGGTTCTGGCGGTCAACCTGACCGGGACGTTCAACTGTATCCAGGCCTCTCTCCGCTATCTTCTGAAGAGCGAGGTCGGCGCGATCGTCGCCGTTTCGTCCGTCGTCGGCGATACGGGGAACCCCGGCCAGGCGAACTACGCGGCTTCCAAGGCTGGTATCGTGGGCCTCTGCCGGAGTGCGGCCAAGGAGTTGGCCGGACGGGGACTCCGGGTCAACGTGGTCGCTCCCGGGTTCATCGAGACGGGGATGACAGCCGATCTCCCCGAGGAGGTCCGGCGGGCTTATCTCGATCGAGTCCCGCTTAGACGGGCCGGGACGCCGGAGGAGGTGGCCGAAGCGGTCTGCTTCTTGCTTTCACCCCGGGCTTCCTATATAACTGGGCAAGTGATCGGTGTGAATGGGGGGCTTCACCCGTAGAAACCGCAACGAGAGGGAGGTTCAGGCGTCATGAGCGACATCTCAGAGAAGGTGAAGGCGATCATCTGTGATCAGTTGATGGTGGAACCCGAGGAGGTCAACACCGACTCGTCGTTCGTCGAGGATCTGGGTGCGGATTCCCTCGACACGGTCGAGTTGATCATGGAGTTCGAGGACGAATTCGGGGTAGAGATCCCGGACGAGGAGGCCGAGAAGATCTCCACAGTGGGAGAAGCGATCGCGTACCTAGAGAATCTCCTTGCTGAGAAAGAGACCTGACCAAAACGCTGACTCAGAAGGGACAACACGGAACGGTTGTCCCTTTTTTGTTGGGGGAGACGTCCGTAAGCGGGGTGATTGGAATGGTCGAGGGCGAGAAGCGCGGCCGGCTCGGAGGCCGAAGCCTGAATCCGTACTACGAAGGTCGGAAATACCCGGAACCGACGGTCTGTCCTCGGTGCGATCTCGTCTACAGGAACGGTCGCTGGCAGGTGGGGGAGGTGCAGGAGAGCGGACGGGGCGTGAACCGGAGCCACTGCCCGGCGTGCCGACGGGAGATCGATCGGATCCCCGGCGGCATCGTTCTCCTCTCCGGCAGCTACATCAGCGACCGCCGCGAAGAGATACTGAACATCGTCCGGAACCAAGCGGCGGCGGCGGCGGCGAACCGCCCTCTCCAGCGGATCATGTGGATCGAAGACAAGGGGGATGCGATCGAGATCGCGACCACCGACGGGCACCTCGCCACGCGGATCGGGAAGGCGATCGAGGCGGCCTGCAAAGGGACCCTCTCGATCAAGCGGGGTCACGAGGATCAACTGACCCGCGTCTATTGGGAGAGGAAGGATTGAGCGGTTCCGATCCCCTGAGCGAACGGACGATCACCGCCTATCTCGACCGGCTCTCCTCGGCCGACCCGGCACCGGGCGGAGGGAGCGCAGCCGCTCTCACCGCTGCTCTCGCCGCCTCCCTCGGATTGATGGTCGTAGCGGTCGGAAGGGAACGGGGGGATGACCCGCGCCTGAGCGAGATCGCTGAGCGCCTTCGCGATTTACGTGCTTCCTTCCTCAAACTCGCTTGTGAGGACGAGGAGGCGTTCGGGAACGTTCTCGCTTCCTACCGCCTCCCGAAGGGAGATCCGAACCGGGAAGGGCTGATCGAGCATGCGCTGCAGGAGGCGGCCAGGGTCCCGATCCGGCTAGCCGAGGGGTGCATCGACCTCCTCCATCGGCTGGTGGAGCTCGCCCCGCTCTCTCCACGGCAGATCGCAAGCGACGTCGGCGCGGCCTCCCACCTCGCCCGAGCAGCGATCAGCTCCGCCCTCCTGAACGTGAACGCCAACATCGCCTACATGCACGACGAGGCGGCGATAGCGGAGCTGGAGGACGAACGGGCCCGGCTCGCCAACCTGGGGATCGAACTGGCCGAGAGGGCGGCCTCGATCGTCATCGAGCGGATCGGATGAAGGAGGGACCCCCGCTCGGGATCGAACGCTATCGCCCGATCATCCCGGAATGGGATCTGTTCGTCGCTGCCTCCTCCCGCCCCCTCCCCCACGTGATCCGCGTCAACACCCTGAGGATCGCCCCCGAGCGACTCCTCCACCGGCTCCTCTCCCAGGGGATAGGAGTCGAACGGATCCCGTGGGAGCCGACATTGTTCCGGCTCGACCGGCCACCCGGCCGGCTGATAGAGCATTGGCTCGGGCTGTTCTACGTTCAAGAGGCAACCCAGGCCCTCCCCGTCATCGCCCTCGATCCGAAGCCGGGAGAGACGGTCCTCGACATGTGCGCTGCCCCCGGGGGGAAGGCGACCCACATCGCGGCGAGGATGGAGAACCGCGGCTGCCTTGTCGCGAACGAGCCGAGCGGCCGAAGACAGCAGGGCCTCCTGGCGAACGTCAACCGCCTCGGGATCTTCAACGCGACGATCACCGGCTATCGAGGGGAGTCGTTCCCCTCCGGTCCGCGGTTCGATCGGGTCCTGATCGACGCCCCCTGCTCGGCCGAAGGGACGCTCAGGAAGAGCGCTTCCCTCGCCGGCGGGGCATCGGCATCGGCGATCCGCCGTCTCTCATCCCTGCAGAGGCGGCTGATCGTCCGCGGCTACGACCTCCTCCGGCCGGGCGGGATCCTCGTCTACTCGACGTGCACATTCGCCCCCGAGGAGAACGAGGCGGTCGTCGCCCATCTGTTGAACGAGCGGGACGGACGGATCGTCCCGATAGAGCCGCCATTCCCTGCCGCAGGCGGCCTCACTGAGTGGGATGGAGACCGGTTCGCGCCCGAAATGAGCGGTTGCGTCCGGATCTACCCGCACCACATCGACAGCGGAGGTGGATTCGTTGCCCGGATCGAACGGCCGGATTGAAGCGGAGGTCCTCGCTTATCTGAAGGAGCGGTTCGGAGTCCCTGAGGAAGCGAACGCTCGGCTGATCTTCGAAGAGAGGGCTGATCAGATTTGGGCTTCCAGTGCACACCCTCCTCCCGGGATCGGTGCGCTGCGGCCGTCCGGCCTCCGGGCGTTCCGGCGGATGCCGGACGGCCTCAAACCGACGAGCGCGTTCCTGATCGCCCTGGCCGATCGGATCGCGGCGTCCCGGATCGAGCTCCCCCGCGATCGGCTCATCCCCCTCCTCCACGGACGGACCATCGATCTCTCGGCCTCCGATGGGTACGTCGCCCTCTCGTACAACGGGGACGTCATCGGCTGCGGGAGGATCCGTGCCGGGAGATTACAGGCGCTGATCCCCACCGGGCGACGGCGCGAGTTGATCGAGATCCTGACGGCCGATGAGGGAGGGGGGACGGAGGATCTGTAATCCGGATCACAGATTCCAGAGGACAATATCGGCTAGAATCGCGCGTAAGCTGGATCAGTCGATCAAGGAGGTACGGTATGCGAAATCGAAATTTGCTGCTGGCAGTCATCGCTCTCGGCGTGCTCACTGTGGGACTCACCGCCAGCGCAGCCCCGAAAAACCTCGTTTTCATCTTAGATGCGTCGAACAGTATGAACAAGCCGTTCGACAATGAGACGCGGCTCGATGCCGCGAAAGCGGCGTTGATCGAACTGCTCGACGTCACATCGGAGCTGGACCGGGCCGGGCTCTACGTCTTCGGTCACCGGATCGGCAAGGACGATGCCGCCGCGAGTTGTCAGGACATCGAACCGCTCTTCCCCCTCCTCCCCCCGGATGCGGCGAATAACCCGGATGTGATCGCGGCGATAAACGGGATCGAGGCGAGGGGGATGACCCCGATCGCCGACGCCCTCGTCGCGGCATCGAACGCCCTGTCGGGCTACGGTGGGGAAGGGGTGATCGTCTTGATCACCGACGGCGAGGAGACGTGCGGGGGGGATCCGAAGGTCGTAGCCCAGATGCTGAAGACGCTCCAGCCCCCGATCGTCCTCCATATCGTCGGGTTGGACATCGCCCCTGACGCCCGCGATCAGCTGACCGAGGTCGCCGGGATCACCGGTGGGCGCTACTACGGCGTCGGGTCGGCGCGCGAGCTCCTGAATGCCTTGTATTCTGCTGTCCCCGGCGGTGAGGCCCAGAGTGGGATTCCGCCGGAGTACGCGTGTATGGGGATAACGAACGTGGTCCGTGGGACCGAAGGTGACGATACCCTGTACGGAACGCCGGGGAACGATCTGATCGTCGGCCTCGGGGGAGATGACCTCCTGATCGGCCTCGACGGGAACGACGTCCTCCTCGGGGGAACTGGGGACGACATCCTTGAGGGCGGGTCGGGCGACGACCTCCTCGCCGGCGATAGAGGGAACGACATCGGCTTCGGCGGATCAGGGAACGACGCTCTCTGCGGTGGATCCGGGAACGACTCCCTGGAAGGGGAAGCCGGGAACGACATCATCGACGGTGGACCCGGGGCCGACACCCTCCTCGGTGGGAATGGGAACGACGTCCTCTACTGCGCCGATGCGGCCGACGTCCTGTTGGAAGGGAACGTCGTATCGGGGACGTTCAACGGATGCGCGGCATGCGGACCGGTCCCCGTGCCGGAGTGTCCTCCCCCTCCACCACCGCCGGCTGCGGTGAAGACGATCAACGAGGGTGAGTCGATCCGGCTGCACGGAAGCGTGGCCGATGCCGACTGCAACATCCTCCAGGTCCTCTGGCAGGTCTCGGCCGGTTCCCTCGATGACCCGACGTCGCTCGATCCGCTCTACACGGCGCCGGTCCTCGCCGGATGCGAGGGGATGGACGTTGCGGTCATCCTGACCGCGGTCGACGGCTGCGGAGCCTCGGGGAGCGATTCGTTCATCATCCACGTCAACAACGTCAACCACCCACCGGTCCTCGACGTCGGTGGCGAACTCTGCGTCGACGAAGGGAGAACGATCATCCTTCCGGCGAAGGCGTACGATCCGGACGGCGA
>QMQL01000042.1 GCA_003650505.1 Candidatus Acetothermia bacterium
AGACGTTGAGCAGTTGGGCGGTCTGTCCGGCAGCAAGAGAGAGCAGGCGTGGAAGTACATCCAGAGCGCGGATTCTCGCCAGATCGCGCACATCGCGTTGGATCAGGGTCTCCACGTAGTCGCGATACCAAGCGCTGCGGCGGCGGTGTGTTGCCCGAACGACCGCCGCGGGATAACCGCCCGCAACGATGCGCTCAGGAAGATCCTCTTTCAACCGCTCGTAAGTCCTCGTCGAAAATGCCCCATCAAACAACCTATCGAGGAAGGAGGGAACCTTCCCGCCGAGCTCACACTGAGCCAACGGATGCAGGCGAAGGATCTCCATTCGTCCGGTGAGTGAGTCGGCGAGCCTGGGAATAAGGAGCACGTTTGCCGATCCCGTGAGGATAAATCGGCCAGGAGTGCGATCGCGGTCCACGGCGAGCTTGAGCGCGGTGAAGACGTCAGGAACGCGCTGGACCTCATCCAGAATGGCTCGTGCCGGTAGATCGCTGACGAACCCCACTGGATCCGCCCTTGCAGCAGCGGCGGCCACGTCATCATCGAAGCTGAAGTAAGCATATCCCCTTGCCTTACCGAACGTTTGCGCCAGGGTCGTCTTGCCACACTGGCGTGGTCCGTGTATGAGCACTACCGGGGTATCCGATAACGCCTCGGCAAGCGATCTCTCTATGAAGCGCGGGTAGTATAAGTTAGCAACCATCTCGGCTGATTGTAACTTTATTGTACGGCTAATTGCAAGTTTAAGCCCTGGCTATTTGAAAGGTCATAGCGCGGACGTTTGAAAGTTTCGGCGATGATTACAGGGACAAAAGCACGATACGAAGCCAACTTTGCAGTGATGCTGCAGGGCCAAGCCTCACATTTCAACACTAGAATACCGGCATCATTAGAATTTTGTAGGGGGTGTCACGGGGTCGCGTCTTCATTTTTGGTGTTTTGCCCTCATGAAAAGGCAGCAACACCCGTTTTACATTCAGGCGCATCGCCGTTCGATCGTGCTATAAGCGAAAGCGAGTGAACTTAGGGGGAATATAGATGAAATACTGGCCACATCGCCCCATCGCGATATCGCTGAGCTGTACTCCTATGCTCTTCTCCGTGCCAAGCTCGATGTCTACGGGGAAGACTTCCCCAGCAAAACCTTCCGCGTCCTCAAAGAAAAAGAAACCCGTCTCAACGGCGAATACCGCACCAAACGCCTGGTACTCGAAGCCTGGGAGGAGCTGCACGATGTATTGTCGAAGTACCCGACGATGGCTATGCTGCCTCGTAGGATGTGCGTTCTATCTCGGCATGAGTTTGGTGGCGTGCATGTCCGGGGCTTCCTGCTCCGGTTCGAGGCGGCCATCATTGGTGCGTGCCTTGTGGTCAACAGCCCACGATCTCACAGATGCTGCGGATCTTTCTCTCGAGCCTTCATCGCGATGACGCTGCAACGCGCTCCTGCGCTCGTGGTTCACGGTACAGCGCTACGTGGTGAGACTCATTCCCTTCAAGGGCGCAAGCGCATTGATCATTCCCGGTAGTCTCTCCTCCAGCAAGGAGTTGAGACGCTTCGAGACCGCCTCTCTCAGATCGGGTAAAGGGAGCTCCTCGTAGCGCTTTGGTCCAATCCACGATTCCCCGTGGAGCGTCCAATACTGCGGATATAGCTTGGAAGTGGCGCGATTGAATACGTCAGGGTGCTGTCGCACCATGGCTTGGACTTTCTCTCTTAGCACTTGGGGGCCAGGACCCAGAATAAGCCTGCACCAAAGCTTGCTTTTGTAGTTCTCTATCTCGAATAGCAGCATCCGTTTCGAGGGCGTCCACCCATCACCTACTCTTGGTAGAAAGTCCAATTCTATTGGGATGAATCGGACATATGATTTCGAGCAGTGATCCTCCTCCAAGTCTCCATGCTCAGAGATCAACTCCCTGAGCATCTCAGTAACCTCAGAAGCTTTGTCAGGTCGGTACTCGAAAATGACATCGAGAGCCCTCCGATGTTTCTCATAGATGC
Source organism: Candidatus Acetothermia bacterium (assembly GCA_003650505.1). GTDB lineage: Bacteria > Bipolaricaulota > Bipolaricaulia > UBA7950 > UBA9294 > B2-G16. The sequence goes on from QMQL01000042.1 coordinate 2,006, forward strand.
GTTGGCAGATACGCTGGATCTCTGAATCCTCCACGATACTCCTCCTTACCATTTCTACGTACTGAGAAAGGAAAGTACGAACCTCGGTACTCAGCTGCTCACCTCGGCGAGTTACTGTCTCAGTCACCAAAGCAACTATCTCGGAGTAATCCACAGATACGTAGTATTCGTCGCTTGCCTTGGCTCCGCCAATCGTGAGATAGACGTAGAGCTTCTTGTGCGCGGGAAACTGTCATTCGACCGAAGAACGGTAACGCTGCAACTGGCCGCTATGCTCGCTCGAATCGACCTTGTTCTCCAAGACGAGAATGAACCTGTCGATATCGTCCTTTATGAGCAGGTCAATACCGCTCCACTCCTGTAGGACCTCTGTATGAGTCAGAGCCCACGAGTCCACATCGAATACGGAAGGAACCATAGGATGAAGTCCGGCAGAGCGGTGAGCAATCCGCTTTAGGAACGCGCGAAGAAAGTACGAGCCCAAACCATGGGTCTCTTGCGGATCAAGAAGCCATCTAAGGAATGCGGAGTGGCGCACTTCCTGTCGTGTCCACTGCATCGCTTGGAAAGGATTGAAATCATCAAGGATCGCTTCGAGTCTTTCTAGATCTGAATTATCGTAAACGAAGCGCTCAAGCGCATTGCGAACATCATCGGATATGGGCTCTACGTCCACTGCTCGCCCCTTTTCTCACCCTATGAACTAGGATCCATAGGGGCGAAGTAAGGATACCGGAGCAGTCCTGCCATGTGCAAGTAGGAGTTAGGCCGAGTCGAATCATCGCGGGTGGATGAGATTAGAGGCGACTCCCACGCACGTGGGGATGAACCGGCATTCCCCTGACATGCCAACTTCACTGTCTGGGGTTGTTGATTGCGTCAATCGTCCGTTTCAGCCGACGTTTGAATTCCTCGAGCATGGGCTTCAACTCGTTCACGTGGATGAACCGGGACAGATTGTCCGGGTAAGTGGGATGGGGCTCGACGCCCGGGACGAGGTCAGCAAGCCCTCCAATCCAGTCTGAGGCGATCGCCTTGTCAAGACCTATCTTTTCAAGCTGTTCGGAAAGCCAGCCAGTGTAGAGCTGGCCGCTCCTGTTGATCAAGAACAAGGTGAGCTTCTGTTTCGATCCGCTCGGGTCAGGAATACGAACCGAGAGACTGCTCGCCCGCGGTTGGATGATCGCCCCCAAGTTCCGAGCTGTGTCGATGATCTCCGAGATGGCGTCGGTACAGTCCTTCGGTACAAGCTCGAAGAACTCGTCTTCGGAGAGCTTCCTCCTGCGCTTGCTTGGGCTATCAGCGTCTCCCGTGTTGCCGATCTCGACGGTGACATCCGCCTGCCCGATCGTCTCGATGCGCACAACGGCCCGGACGATCTCCGTGCTGTGAGCCAGCACCTGCGGCACGATGAGTCTACCACCAGGGCTCGAAGGATTTTCAAACACCTGGAGCTCGACAAGTCCGAAGGTGAACAAGAGATTGGGCTGCGTGTGTAGAGCGCCCAACAGGTCTTCCAATCCCTCTCGAATCCCATCACCCACGATGAGAAGCAGAAAGCGCCCCGTCCGCAGAGAGCGCTCCACGGAGTCGATGAACTCCGTCTCATCCGGTGTCTCCTCGGGGAAAGCCCCCTTCACCAACGAGTACAGCGAGCCTTCCCCGATGGGAGCGGGTGGGTTGGCACGCCGACAGTTCTCCTCGAGTCTTCCGTATGACCACGCCGAGACTCGGTTCGCATAGTCCAAAATTTGAGCGAGCACTTCCCGTACCGCCTGCGGATTCCTCCAGAGCTTCGTTTCCACAATCGTGATCTTCCCGGACGGATCGATGAATAGATTGTCGATGGCGGCAATCTCTCTTCCCAAGGATACGAGAGGGCCGAAGTCGGAGTTCACTTCCTCGATAGGCAAGAGCTCAGGACGCGCGTGAAGCAGCTCCTGGAGGAAGGATTCCGCGAACTCCCTTTCGCGAAGACGTATGCGCCGAAGTGGCATCTGTCGCATGTTTTCATCGATCCAGGTCGGCACGCAGTCCCGTCTCACTCCGTACCCCCTTCAGCCTGCCCATACATGAGAGATGAAGCATCGATATGGACCACAAGCGGCGACGATAGACGACTCGAGAGCTTAACATCCGCGATTCCAGTGATCAGAGTCAGTGGTTGGGAGAGGAGGATTCGAACCCCCACTAACAGGGCCAGAGCCTGTCGTCCTGCCATTAGACGATCTCCCATCTGGTCCGAATGGTACGGAAGCTGCCAGAGGGCGTCAAGAAGGGCTTGGTCAAACCCCTTTTCCCACGCTACAATCGATGCGAGATGGGAACTCAAATTCGTCAACCTATCGTCGCTGGTGCGTTCTACCCGAGCGATCCGAGTGAGCTTTCCCGCTTACTGGACTCACTCCTCGGCGAAGATTTAGCCCCTGCTGCGGCCCCACTCCCCGGCCCGGCCGGACTGGTCGTCCCGCATGCAGGATATCCCTACTCCGGCGCAGTCGCTGGCGCCGGGTTCCGCGCGATCGCCGAACGCGGATCCCCAAAGACGGTGATACTCCTCGGCGCCAATCACACCGGCTTTGGAAGGACCGTTTCTCTGGGGGATTACGCCGGGTGGGAGACTCCGCTCGGAGTAGTAAGGTCGAATGCCGAGCTGATCAGACAACTGGCAGAGAGCGGCCTTCCCATTGACAACTCGGCCTTCATCCGCGAGCACTCGCTCGAGGTGGAGCTCCCGTTCATCGTCCGGCTCTGGGGGGATTCGGTCACGTTGGTTCCGATCTGCGTCCTCTCCTCAGGGGATTGGGGGGCCTACGAAGAAGCCGGTCGGCTTATCGCCGAGGCGGTAGCGGACCGGCCGATACTGATAGCGGCGAGCAGCGATTTCACCCATTACGAACCGGACCGGCTCGCGCGTAGCCTCGATCGCTCCGCGATCGAGAAGATCCTTGCCCTCGACGGAGAGGGGTTCATCGAAGAGTGGATGCGAAGGCGCCTTTCTATATGCGGAGCCGGGGCGATAGCCACCCTGATCGCGGCCTCTGAGCGCCTCCAGCTTACAGGAGGAACCCTGCTCGACTACAGGACGTCGGGGGATGCCACCGGCGACCGCTCAACGGTCGTCGGGTACGCTGCGATCTCCTTCTTGAAGGAGGCCTCCGATGATTAGGAGCATGACCGGCTTCGGCACGGGGGTGGCCTGCGGATCGGGATGGCGGGTCGAGGCTACGATCCGGACGCTGAACCACCGGTTCCTCTCCGTTCGGACCCGCTCCCTCGGGGAGCGCCCCTGGCTTCAGGCCCGGGTGGAGGATCTGGTGAAGCACGCGTTCAACCGGGGCGAGATCTCGATCTGGCTCGATCTCCAGCCCGATTCCCCGGAGAAGAGTCGGCTGTTCGACCATGATGCGGCCCGCTCGGCATATCTCGAGCTGTGCGAGCTCTCTCAGGAACTCGGGATCCCGACCCTGCCGACCCTGGAGGCGTTGATCCGGGCCGGGGCCCTCCAGCCGGCGGAGGAGAGCGATCAGGAGATCTGGCCCGCAGCCAAAGAGGCGATCGAGGCGGCGATCGAGGCGGTGAACGCCTCCCGGCTCGGGGAGGGGAAGACCATCGCCGAGGAGCTGAACCTGATCCTAGATCGCATTGAGGCAGCCGTCGCTTCCGTGCGGCCGCATATCCCCGCCGTGGCGGAGCGGCTCCGGGAGCGGCTCCGTTCGCGCGCCGAAGGGCTCGCGCTGAAGCTCGATCCGGAGAGGCTAGAGGCGGAGATCGCCCTCCTCGTCGAACGCTACGACGTCCAGGAGGAGCTTGCCCGCCTCCTCGGGCACATGAGCCGGGCCCGGAACCTGATCGCGGCCGATCGGCCGGTCGGGAAGGAGCTCGACTTCATCAGCCAGGAGATGCTGCGAGAGGCGAACACCCTCGGATCGAAGGCGCGCGATTCGGAGATAGGGGGGCTGGTCATCGACATGAAGCTCGAGATAGAGCGGCTCCGGGAGCAGGTGCAGAATGTCGAATAGCGGGATCGTCGCGCGGAGGAAGGGGATAGGGAGTGGACTCGCGTTCGTCGTCACCGGACCGTCGGGAGCGGGGAAGAACTCGGTGATCGACCGGGTGATGGAAGAGCTCCCCGGCCTCGCGTTCTCCGTCTCCTACACGACCCGCCCGCCCCGCGAGGGAGAGGTGGATGGGGTCGATTACATCTACGTCTCGCGCGAGGAGTTCAACCGGCTCGTAGCCCGGGGGGAGTTCGTCGAGCACATGACCTACCTCGGCGACATGTACGGGACGTCGCGGTCGCAGATCGAGGATATCTTCAGACAGGGGAAGGACGTCGTCCTGAACATCGACGTCGCCGGCGCGCGCGCCCTCCGCGAGATCGGCCTCGACCGGTACACGATCGTCTACGTCTTCCTAACCCCTTCCTCTCTCGAGCGGCTCGCCGAACGGCTCAGACTGAGGGGGTCGGAGACCGAAGAACAGATCGCAGAGCGCCTCCGCGTGGCGGAATCGGAGCTGAGGGCGATCCCCGCGTTCGACTATCTCGTGATCAACGATGATCTCGAGACGGCGGTCGCCGAGCTTTCCGCGATCATCGCCGCCGAGCGGCTCCGGATCACCGAGGGTTCCTGGGAACGGAGAGGCGGCCGAGGTCGTCGGCCGCCCGGATCCTTCTTCGCTCGCCCTCTTATTTCCGCGCCACCCCTGATCCCGTTACTTTGAGCGTTTTATCGACCTGGCGCTTCAGTTCCTTCCCGGGCTTGAAGACGGGGACGACCTTCGCCGCCACTTGAATCGGTCGCTTCGTCTGGGGATTGATCCGGCTGCTCGCCTTCCGGGCCCGAACCGCGAACTTCCCGAACCCGACGAGCTTCACGTCCTCGCCACGGAGCAGCGTATCCTGGATGAGGCCGAGGACGGAATCGAGGAGGCCCCGTGCCTCCTTCTTCGTCAGCCCGGTCTTGTCGGACAGCCGATCGATAAATTCGCCCTTGTTCATTCTACTGCCTCCTTGCAGTGTGGTTTCGCATATGCCGATTAAGCCTCGTCATCGAGGCTCGCATCGCCGAGAAGGTCGCGCATGCTG
>QMQL01000043.1 GCA_003650505.1 Candidatus Acetothermia bacterium
TCTAATGCGGCTGAGCTTAGGGATGCCTATGACGCGGTGGTAGACAATGCGACTCGTTTTACAGCTGAAGGGAGCCTGGACGGGGTCCTTGTTCAACAGATGATCAGCGATGCAGTCGCTGAGGCAATCGTCGGGGTGATAGTCGATCCTGGATTCGGTCCAGCGATCGTCTTCGGTCTAGGGGGGACGTTTGTCGAATTGCTTAAGGATCGCGCTCTGGGGATCCCTCCGTTCACTGAAGAAGAAGCGAAGGAGCTGATCGCCCAGACAAGAGTGAGTCGTTTGCTGCGCGGGTTCCGCGATCGGCCACCAGGCGATGAGCAAGCATTGGTAAGGACGCTTATCCAGGTGGGAAGGTTTGCCCTCGATTGGCAGGATCGTATCCACACCGTCGATATCAATCCCCTCCTTGTTCGTCCCCAGGGCAAGGGAGTGATCGTTGCCGATGCGTTGATCGAGGCCAGTCCTATCAGCAGAGAAGAAGAGAGGTGAGTATAACAACATAATGAAAAAAGCATTGCTTTCCGGCAACGAGGCGATCGCTCGCGGCGCCTACGAAGCAGGTATACAAGTGGCAACAGGATATCCTGGGACGCCCAGTTCAGAGATTCTGGAGACCGTGGCCCGCGAGTACGGCAAAGAGATCTATGCGGAGTGGTCCACCAACGAAAAGGTGGCCATGGACGCCGCTGCTGGCGCGGCCTACTCCGGACGACGCTCTATGGTGACCACCAAACAAGTGGGGATGAACGTCCTTGCTGATGCACTGATGTATACCGTCTATACCGGGATAGAGGCAGGGCTGATCGTGGTGACTGCGGATGATCCGGGGATGTTCAGTTCCCAGAACGAACAGGACAACCGGTGGTACGCCAGGTTGGCCAAGCTTCCGTTGCTCGAACCAGCGGACAGCCAAGAGGCAAAGGACTTTGTCGTCCAGGGGATCTCCCTCTCGGAGAAATTTGATACTCCGGTCCTCCTGCGTACGACGATGCGCGTCTCCCACTCCAAGGGGGTAGTGACCCTGGGAGAGAGGGCAGCGGTGCCGGATGAGATCGGCCCGTTCGTGCGCAATCAAGAGAAGTACGTGTGTACCGCGATGTGGGCCAAGAAGCGCCACCCGGTGGTGGAACAGAGACTGCTCGAGCTGGCACAGCACGCCGAGTCGTCGCCATTCAATAGGATAGAGTGGGGTGAGCGCTCACTTGGAATCATCACCAGCGGGATCACCTATACCTACGCCAGAGAGGTGTTCCCTGATGCGTCAATTCTCAAGCTGGGGATGTCGTTCCCTCTTCCCGTGAGGCTCATCAATAGCTTTGCCGAGCAGGTGGAGAAGGTGTTGGTCATCGAGGAACTCGACCCGTTCCTCGAAGAGCAGATCAAAGCGATGGGCATAGAGGTAGTCGGGAAGGGTGTCTTCCCGCCCTGCGACGAGCTTCTCCCGGACAAGATCTACTCCATCGCTGTTGACGCTGGATTCCTGGATAAGAAGAAGGATGCAAAGCCTGCAGTTCCCCCTCCTGAGACCCTCCCTCCGCGTAGTCCGGTGCTCTGCCCTGGCTGTCCTCATCGATCCACGTTCTACCTGTTGCACAAGATGAAGGTTCCAGTGGCCGGTGATATCGGCTGTTATAACCTGGGCTGCCTTCCTCCGTTTAACGCCCAACACACGATGGGATGCATGGGAGCTAGCATCGGGGTGCTTCACGGCATGGCGATCGCCCAACTTCCCGAGAAGGGCGCGGCCACGATCGGCGATTCCACGTTCTTCCACTCTGGGATGCCGGCATTAGCGAACATGGTCCACAACCAGAGCCACGGTGTGGTCATCCTGATGGATAACGGCACCACCGCGATGACCGGGCACCAGGATCATCCAGGAACCACGTGGTCGCTACACGGGAAAGACGTTCCTCACATCGAATTTAAACCACTGCTCCATGCGATGGGAGCAAAAAAGGTGGTGGAGGTCAACGCGTTCGATGTTGCCGAGGTAGAAAAAGGGCTCAAGGAGTGCTTGGACTACGATGGTCCCTCGGTGTTGATCACCAAGGGGTTGTGTGTGTTCATCTCCCGCAATCCGCAGCCCCCTTACGTTGTCGACACAGACAGTTGTGTGGCCTGTGGAGAGTGTTTCAAGCTCGGCTGTCCAGCGATCGTTAAGTCGAATGAGCACAACCCAAAAACCGGTAAAGCGAAAGCGAGCATCGATCCGACTCTGTGCGTCGGCTGCGATGTCTGCCGCCAGGTGTGCCCAACAGGGGCGATCCATCCTCCGATTGGTGTGGAAAGGAGCGAAGCATGAACAAGATCGACTTCTTGGTTGCCGGGGTAGGAGGGCAGGGGACGATACTGGCGAGCGACATCCTCGCTGAGGTAGGAATGGAGGCCGGGTACGATGCGAAAAAATCGGATGTACTCGGACTTGCTGTACGGGGGGGGAGCGTGTTGAGCCATGTACGTTGGGGAAGGACGGTTGCTTCTCCCGTAAGCAGGAAGGGAACGATAGACTACCTGCTCGGCTTCGAGCCGCTAGAGGCGTTGCGGGGAACGGAGTTCCTGCATCCCCAGAGCACCGCGCTGGTGAATACGCAGCCGATTCCACCAGTATCGGTAAGCAGCGGTGATGCGATTTATCCCGCAAAGGAGAGACTCGAACAGATACTGCACGCAGTAACCGCAAACGTTTACTTTGTCGAAGCAACAGAAGAAGCGATCGGATTGGGATCGAGCAAGGTGACGAACGTGGTGATGATTGGTGCATTCTCCGCCCTTCTTGACGTGCCAGTAGAGGTTTGGGAAAAGGTTATCCTAAGCCGGGTACCAGAGAAGTACTCTCAGCTCAACAAGGCCGCCTTCTTCGCTGGCCGTGAACTTATTCAAGGAGCGCGGATATCATGAGAATCCTTGTTATCAACCCGAACAGTTCGAAGCACATGACGGAGCACATTCGCGCGGAGATCCTGCGCATCAAACGAGATGATACGGAAGTAACCGTTGTTGCCAATGCAGGAGCTCCGCCAGCGATCGAATCTGCGCGTGACGTGGCGCTAGCGGTTCCACCGCTATTGGAACAGGTCAAACGAGCAAACGAAGAAGGCTACGATGCCGTGATCATAGCCTGTTTCTCCGATCCCGGGCTGCAAGCAGCGCGGGAAGTGTCGGATATCCTCGTGTTGGGAATCGAAGAGACCACGCTTCATGTCGCAGCGATGCTCGGACATAAGTTCACGATCCTCACTCCCCTTGCCAAACGCATCCCAGCCAAGGAACGTGAGGTGCGGGGATACGGGTTGGAGTCGGCGTTGGCTTCAGTGCGCTCGCTGGATCTCTCGGTGAGCGAGACGGACGCTGATCCCCAGGCGACAAAGGCGCGCATTCTAGAAGTAGCTCGCCAGGCAAGAGACGAGGATGGAGCGGAAGTGATCGTGCTTGGTTGTGCCGGGATGGTCGGCTACGCCAAGGATGTGGAAAGGGAGCTGGGCCTGGTCGTGCTTGACCCGACCAGCGTGGCGTTCAAGATTGCAGAAGGATTGATAGAGTCAAGAGTGCGTCATAGCAAACAAGGGCTTTATTTTGCAGTGTCCATTCGACAGCAATAAATTTGCAAATGGGCTAGGGGGGCAACAAGGTGCCTGATAATCTGGTGGAGATTCATGAACTGCATAAGTACTTCGGAAAGCTAGAGGTGCTGAAGGGCATCAATATGTGCGTGAAAAAAAGCGAGGTGGTGTGCCTCCTCGGTCCATCTGGAGCGGGGAAGAGCACCCTCCTGCGCTGTATCAATCGATTGGAGGAACCGACTCGAGGGAAGATCATCATCAACGGTGAGGAGATCACCGCTCCCAAGGTTGATCTGAATCGAATGAGGGCAGAGATAGGAATGGTGTTTCAGCATTTCAATCTCTTTCCGCACATAACCGCCCTTCAGAACTGCACCTTGGCTCCGATCAAGGTGCGCAAACTTGATAAAGCCGAAGCCGAGAAACGAGCGCTTGAGATGCTGCAGCGAGTGGGCCTGCAAACGAAGGCCAACGTCAAACCGCGTCAGCTTTCAGGGGGGCAACAACAGCGGGTAGCTATTGCCCGCGCGTTGTGCATGGAGCCGAAGCTGATGCTGTTCGATGAACCAACCTCAGCGTTGGACCCAGAACTTATCGGCGAGGTATTGGATGTGATGATCGATCTCGCCAAAAGCGGGATGACGATGATCGTGGTGACACACGAGATGGGCTTTGCGCGAAAGGCGGCGTCGCGAGCGCTAGTCCTTGAGAACGGGGTAATCATTGAGGAGGGACCAGTGGAACAGGTTTTTGAGCACCCTACGCAAAAAAGGACTCAGGAGTTTCTCAGCAAAATATTATAAAAATGTGTAGAAATCAAGCTATAGCGGGGTAGCATGCGTAATCCCCAGTCGTACTAAAAGGAGGTGGTTGCAGGGAATATACGGTAGTTGCTGTTTGAAGAACATCAAGTAGTACGCTCTCTGAAGGGAGGCATGAAATGAAGCGCATTTGCACAATAGTCGTAGTTATGGCAATGGCAGCCTTGCTGGCTGTTCCGGTGTTGGCAGATGATCATCCGGCGAACGAACCGCTCAAGGCAGCGGTGGATATGGGCTATGTTCCGTTTGCGTTTGTAACGGAGCAGGGTGAAGAAGTTGGCTTCGCGATTGACCTTGCTAAGGCGCTAGCCGACCGGTTGGGCCGTCCTGGAGTCGAGATTGTTTCCGTCCAGTGGTCGGGGATATTCGCCGCGCTCAACGCAAAGCGAGTGGAGTTCATCGTCGCGCCCACGAACATCCGACCATCTCGTGCGGAGAACATGCTGTTCACCGAACCATACATGGATACCGCACAATTGATCGCGGTAAACGCGGAACTGGCGGATGAGGTCGAAACATTTACCGACCTTTCCGGATTGACGATCGGTGTAAACACCGGCTCGGTGAGCGACGATTGGCTCGTGAACAACCAAGCAGAGTACGGATTTACGATCGATCGTTACGACAGCATGCTCGACGCGATTATGGCGGTGGATACCGGACGTATCGATGCAGTGATCGCTGATTACGAGGCTCTTGCCTACGCGGTAAAGGACAAACCGAACGTGGTGCCAGCGATCACGATCACCGGTTCTGAGCAGTACGGCCTTCCTTGCCGACTGGGAGATACCGCGTTTAGGAACCAGCTTGAGCGTGCTCTGGAAGGCATCAAGCTCGATGGCACATTGCAGGCGATCTACAACAAGTGGTTCGGAATGGAGCCAAAGCCGACCGATGCGATAAATACCGTGTACGTTGGCTACGGAGTCCCTGGGTTGCCCGGTTACGAAGAAACCTATCATCAGCCACTGTTCGCCGAATAGGACATCTTTTCCACCCCGACCAAACGCTTGCTTTGGTCGGGGTGGTGTTAAAGGAGAAGTGACTCGCCCGTGGAATTGGCTCGCCTGATACACGATTTCTTCAATTGGCACGTCATGGTGGAGACACTCCCCATGCTTGCCCGAGGGTTGGTAGTCACGGTGGAGATCGCTGCATTGAGTTTGGTCATTGGAATAGCGCTGGGCCTTGTCCTTGCTGTTGCTCGGGTGGCGATCACCCGGAAGAGCGTCCCGCTATTAGTACGGGGATTGAACCTGCCAATCGCGTTCTATGTCGATTCTATACGGGCGATACCTCCCTTGGTTACCCTGGTCGCTGTGTATTTCGCCCTCCCCTACCTGGGAGTTTTCTTGCCCCGCTTTTGGTCAGCAGTAGCTACCTTCGTGCTCGTGCTCGCCGCGTTCGCTGAGGAGATCTTCCGGGCTGGGATCGAATCGATCGACCGAGGACAGACGGAAGCGGCGCGCGCCCATGGGCTCACCTATCTTCAGACGATGCGCTATGTGATCGTGCCGCAGGCGTTACGAGTTGCCATTCCTCCCCTGACGAGCAGGATGATATCCATCACCAAGGATGTCAGCTTAGCTTCGGTGATCGGGGTTTCCGATCTGCTCAAACAAGCGCGCGCCCAACAGGCATTGACCGCCAATCCCACTCCGCTAATCTCCGCAGCGATCATGTTTACGTTGTTGTTCCTACCGCTTGTGAGATTGTCGATGTATGTAGAACGGAAGTTGAAACAATGAATCAGCGATTTAGTAGCCATCTTATTAGGGAGATCCTCTGATGTCTGCATTCATTCATAATTTTCTTAATATCGATGTGATGTACCGTTCGCGGATCATCCTGTTGATGGGGCTGAAAAATACCGTGCTGTTGGCGCTTGCCTCGCTTGTTTTCGCCTCATTATTGGGGCTGTTTTTGGCTGTGCTGAGGGAGTTGCGTAACCGTCCCCTCAATCTGTTGATTATCGCCTATGTCGATCTGTTCCGCGCCTTACCCACGATTGTGTTATTCATGATTGTGTACTACATGACGCCGTACTTCAGCATGAACCCTCCGATATTCTGGTCTGCGGTGATCACCTTGAGCCTGAACGGTGCAGCGTACTTCGAAGAGATCTTCCGAGCAGGGATCGAGTCAATCTCCAAGGGACAGACCGAAGCCTCCCGCTCGCTGGGGCTGACTTACTGGCAGACGATGCGTCATGTGATCTTGCCACAGGCGGTGCGCGTGGTACTGCCACCGGCGACGAGCAACAGCCTGGAACTGGTCAAGACAACCGTGCTTGCCTCGGTTATTTCTATGCCCGAGTTGATGTACAAGGCGCAGCAGGCCTATGGATTGATGGCCAACCCAACACCGTTAATCACAGCAGCGTTGATCTTCTTGGTGATGCTGTGGCCTTTTGTGCGACTCACAAGCTATCTCGAGAGGAGGATGGGCTAGTTATGGAAAGGAATACCAGCAACTGCAAGATTGTGCGTGGAGCAGCTCACGGTAACCTTCCGTTCTCCCGGTATGTAGCTGTGGGGAACA
>QMQL01000044.1 GCA_003650505.1 Candidatus Acetothermia bacterium
ACAGGCCGTCGGGCGGATCGCTCGACAGCCAGATCGGGGAAGCCTGCGCCGAGGTCTTGTACTGGCGATCGACGGTGAACCCGATCTTCTCCAGCTGATCGGCAAGATAGTCACCCAACTGGAGACGCTCGTCCTCAACGCGGATGATCCCGATCACCTTGACCGGTTCGCCGTTGTAGTACCACTTCCCGTCGACCTTCTCCGCTCCGGCCTCGGTCATCCCCTCGTCGATCATGGCGATCGCCTTCTCCTCGTTGTACGCGCCCATGATCTCGACCGTACGGGCGGTCTCAGCGATCTGCGAATACGTCGGGAGGACCGGCATAACCGTCGAGATAAACGGAACGCCAAGGCCGCTCAGTATGTCACTCACGATGTAGTTCCGGTCGATCAGGTTGTTCAGCGCGAACCTAACCTTCTGGATGTGGAACGGGTTGAACACTCCGGTGTTGAACTCGGCGACGTTGAGCAGATAGCCGTTGAAGCTACCGTAGCTGAACCCGTAGTTGAACCCGTTCTCCTGGATCACCGAGAAGTTATCGGCCGTGAACGCATTCCCGAAGAACTGCGCATCCCCGGTCTTCATCATCTGCAGGACCTTGGCCTGGTCTTCTTCCTCGAAGAAGACGATCTCATCGAACCAGGTCCCGTGGCGCTCCGCTGCGAATGCGGCAACGGGCACCACTAACGCGATTAAGCAAGCGAGAATTACTAGCTTTCGCACTTTTTTCCTCCCTTTCCTTAACTTCTAGAACGTCTCTTTCCTAACCTCTTGCCCTGTTGGGCTCGACGTTCCGACCGGATGGAACCGGTCTCCAACACCATCCTTTGCTGGATCACATCGGGACTTCCAACCCGTTAGCCTTCTCGTGGCTGGGAACCCGCAAAGGGGCTTTCCCATAACACGAAAAGACGCCCTTCCTTCCTATCTACCACTTCGGATTCGGTCGCCCTGATGCTCTCTTCTCCCGGCCAACTCTGCCATGTACATTCGGCTGTCGTTGGCCGCCCTGGTTCCGTGGAGAGGCATTTCAGTCACTTAGTATAGGAATCAAGGGGCGAGCCGTCAACAGGGGGCACGCCGAGCGGGCCTTCTTCACACTTTCCTCACAGATTAACTACACGTTGGCCACAACTCGAGCCGGCTAGTCGGAAGAGGTTAGATCGACTATCATCGCGACAAAACGGGCCGATCCGACCGGCGGCCCGCCGCGACGGAGGGATGGACCGATGAGAGTGAAGGATCTGATCTCACTTGCCGAACTGTCTACCGAGGAGATATACGAGATCCTGGAGACCGCGCGAAACTTGAAGCTCGAGCTCCGGGCCGGGGTCAAGCACGAGATGCTCGCGGGAAAGACCCTTGGGATGGTCTTCCAGAAGCCGTCGCTTCGTACCCGCGTCTCGTTCGAGACCGGGATGACCCAACTCGGGGGGCACGCGATCTACCTCGGACCGGAGGACATCAAGCTCGGCAAGAGGGAGATGACCGAGGACATCGCGATCGTCCTCTCCCGCTACGTCGACGGGATCATGGCCAGGGTGTTCGAGCACAAGACCGTGGAGGACCTGGCCAAGTACGCGACCGTCCCGGTGATAAACGGCCTCTCCGACCTCCTTCATCCCTGCCAGATCATGGGCGACCTTTTGACGATCTGGGAGAAGAAGAGGACCCTGGAAGGGCTGAAGCTGGCGTTCATCGGGGACGGGAACAACGTCGCCCATTCCCTGATCAATGGTTGTGCTAGAGTAGGGATGGAATTCCGGATCGCCTGCCCAACAGGGTACGAGCCGGACGAGGGGATCGTCGCCGCGGCACGGAAGATCGGAGGGAGCGTAGTCATAACCCACGACCCTAAGGAAGCTGCGGCCGGGGCGGACGTCCTCTACACCGACGTTTGGGCGAGCATGGGAGAGGAGGATAAAGCTGAGCTGAAGAAACATGCATTCACCGGGTTCACTGTGGACGAGGACCTCCTCGACCGCGCCGATCCGGACGCGCTTGTGATGCACTGCCTCCCCGCTCACTACGGCGAGGAGATAACCTACGAGGCATCGCGGAGCGAAGGGAGCGCGATCTTCGACCAGGCGGAGAACCGCCTCCACGCGCAGAAGGCGGTCCTCGCCCTTCTCATGTCCTAAGGAGGGAACGTGCCCGAGGAGACAATCGTCGGAACCGAGAGCAAAGGCGACTGCCGGATCAGGCTGAAGCCCGGTTCGAGCGGGCTTGAGATCAAGACGTCGAGCAAAGGGCTGTTCGAACCCGGGATCCGGGGGGTGGCGAAGGAGGTCCTCTCCCAGCTTGAGCCCCCGCAAGCAGGGATCGTGATCGAGGACTACGGCGCGCTCGACTACGTGATCGCCGGCCGGCTCGAGGGGGCGATCCGGTCCTCCTTCCCCGACATCCCTCTGATAAGGCCTAAGGTGGCGCGAGATCCGTCGGAGAGGGACAGGCTCCGCCGTACCCGTCTGTACGCTCCGGGGAACAACCCGCGCGTCCTCGTCGGGATCGAGCTTCACGGCGCCGACTGCGTGCTGCTCGACCTCGAGGACTCGGTCCCTCCGGCGGAGAAGGGGGCGGCGCGGATCCTGGTGAAGCACCTCCTTGCGACGATCGATTTTTTCGAGGTCTGGGTGCGGATAAACCCGCTCGATACGTACGGAAAGGACGACCTCGCCGAGGTGATCCTCGGCCGGCCGCACGGGATCTGCCTGCCCAAGGCGGAGTCGGCCGATGATGTGAGAGCCCTGGCAAAGGAGCTTTCCCGGCTCGAGTCAGATCTCGGATGGGAAGAGGGGACGACCCTGATCATGCCGATCATCGAGACCGGGAGGGGGGTCCTCCACGCCGAGGAGATCGCGGCCGCCGACGAGCGCGTCGCGGTGATCGCATTTGGGGCGGAGGACTACACCCGCGACGTCGGGGCAAGACGGACGCAGGATGCGCTCCTTTACCCGCGCTCACAGATCGTCGCCGCAGCGGCCGCAGCCTCGATCCAGGCCTCGGACACGGTCTATGCCGATATCGACGATGAGGAGGGTCTGATCGAGGAGACAGAGCACATCCGCGAGCTCGGGTTCGCCGGTAAGGGGGTCATCAACCCCCGCCAGATCGGGCCGATCCACTCGGTCTTCTCCCCGAGCGAGGAGGAGATCGAGGATGCAAGAAGGATCGTCGCCGCGGCCGAGGAAGCGGAGAGAGGGGGGCGCGGGGCGATCGCGATCGGAGGGAAAATGATCGACAGGCCTATCCTCGAGCGGGCCAAACGGACCCTTAGGCTCGCAGAGAAGATCGAGGAGGAAGGAAGATGAAAAACGCCCTCGGCCGTGAAATCCCTGACAGGATCGGAGAGCGGGCCCCCCGGCCGTTTTCTGGCGCGTTCGAGACGGTCCCAACCGGGAGGAAGGCGCCGCGGCCGCAGAAGACGGTAAAGCCTGGTGAGAACAAGGTCTTAGGCTCGATCGAGGAGGCGATCGAGGCGAGCGGGCTTCGATCCGGGATGACGATCTCGTTTCACCATTCGTTCCGAAACGGCGACTACCTCGTAAACATGGTCGTCGACGCCTGCGCCCGGATGGGGATAGGCGACCTGCGCCTCTTCCCGACCGCCCTGTTCCCGGTGCACGAACCTCTGATCGAGCACATAAAAAATGGAGTGGTCTCGCGGATCGAGGGGTCGATGAACGGGCCGGTCGGGGCGTTCGTCTCCCAGGGCGGGAAGCTGAAACAACCGGCGGTGCTCCGCTCCCACGGCGGGCGCTGGCGGGCGATCGAGGCCGGCGACGTCCACATCGACGTCGCGTTCATCGCCGCCCCCCAGGCCGATCCGTACGGGAACGCGACCGGGATCAAGGGGAAGACCCCGTGCGGCCCGATCACGTTCTGCGCGGTCGACGCCCAGCACGCCGAGAAGACCGTCGTCGTGACGAACGACCTCCAGCCATACCCCGTCTATCCGTTCGAGATCCAGCAGGGCTGGACCGACTACGTGGTCGTGGTCGATGAGATCGGCGATCCTGCCAGCATCGCCTCCGGGACGCTGAAGATCACCCGCTCCCCCACCCGATTGAAGATCGCGCGCCTCGCCGCTGCGGCGGTGAAGGCCTCCGGCTATTTCAAGGACGGTTTCAGCTTCCAGGGCGGAGCCGGCGGGATCTCTCTCGCCGCGACGAAGTTCGTCGGGGAGGAGATGGAGAGGGAAGGGATCGTGGGGAGCTTCGCAATGGGAGGCGGGACGAAGCTCCTCGTCGATATCCTCCACCGCGGGCTCGTCAGGGCGATACTCGACGGCCAGGCGTTCGACACCGATGCGATCGCCTCGCTGCGCGAGGACAAGAACCACGTCCTGATGGACCCGGGCCACTACGCTAACTACGATTCGCGCGGCTGCGCGACCTACATGCTCGACGCCGCGTTCCTCGGGGCAACCGAGGTCGACCTCGACTTCAACGTGAACGTGAACACCCATTCCGACGGCCAGCTCCTCCACGGGATCGGCGGGCACCAGGACGTCGCTGCTGGAGCGAAGCTGACCCTGATCACCGTCCCGACGCTGCGCGGCCGGCTCCCGGTGATTGTCGACCGGGTGACCACGGTGACCACCCCGGGCGAGGTGATCGACGCGATCGTGACAGAGCGGGGGATAGCAGTGAACCCGCGGCGGGAGGACCTAAAGGAGCGGTTCGTAAAGGCCGGGCTCCCGGTGCGGGAGCTGGCGGAGATCAAGGCTGAGGCCGACCGGCTGACCCGTCCGCCGGGAAGGCCGGTCTTCGGAGACGAGGTGATCGCGGTGATCGAGTGGCGCGACGGAACGGTGATCGACACAGTGAGGAGGGTGGTCGGATGGAAGTGAAGGATAAACTTCGGGAGATCTTCCCGGAGATCGATTGGATCGAGGATGAGAAGTTGCGCGACAAGGTCGTCTCGACCTGGGCCGACGGGCTTTTCCGCGGCGGTTGGGAACCGGAGGACATAACACGAATGCCGTTCACTTTGGCAAAGCCGGTCGATATCAGCTTCGCCCAGCACGTAAGGAGCGTGACCAAGATTTGCAAGGCGGTGGCAGAGACGTTCGATGAGGTCTACCAGGGGAAGCTCAAGCTCGACCGCGACACCCTCTTCGCCGGTGCGCTCCTCCACGATGTGGGGAAGCTCCTCGAGATGGAGGAGTCAGCCGGAACCTTCCGGAAGAGCCCGGATGGAAGGCTTGTAAGGCACCCGTTCTCCGGTGTGGCGCTCGCCGACGAGAACGGGATCCCGCCTGCGGTGCAGCACATCATCGGGACCCACTCCAAGGAGGGGGATCCCTACCCGCGGACCCCCGAGGCGGTCATCGTCCACCTCGCCGACTTTATGAACTTCGACACGATCCCGGGGTGATCTAGATGGGAATGACGTTCGCAGAGAAGATCCTGGCAGAAAAGGCGGGGCTCGATCGCGTCGAACCGGGCCAGATTGTGACGGTAACACCCGATTTTTGCATGTCGCACGACAACACCGCCGCGATCGCCAAAATCTTTGCCAAAATTGGCGTTGACAGGGTGAAGGACCCGGAGCGGTTCGTGATCGTCCTCGACCACACCGTCCCCCCCTCGACCGAGAAGTACGCCCTCGGACACAAGGAGATCCGCCAATTCGTGGCGGAGCAGGGTATCACCCAATTCTACGACGGGGGGGTCGGGATCTGCCACCAGGTCCTACCGGAGAAGGGGTTCGCCCTTCCCGGGACGCTGATTTTGGGATCTGACTCCCACACCACCACCTACGGCGCGTTCGGCGCGTTCTCCGCCGGGATCGGCCGCTCGGAGATGGCGGTCCTGTACGCAACATCGAAGATCTGGCTCAAGGTTCCGGAGAGCTTTAAGGTTGTCATAAACGGTGAGCTGCAGGGGGCTGTCACCTCCAAGGATCTGATCTTAAAGATCATCGGCGATATCGGGGCCGACGGAGCGCTCTACCGCTCGATCGAGTTCACCGGCGAGGCGATCGCGGGGATGAGCCAAGCATCGCGGATGATCCTATCCAACATGGCGATCGAGTGCGGGGCGAAGAACGGCTACATCCCACCGGACGACGTGACGTTCCGGTTCCTCGAGGGTCGCGCCGTGCGCAAATACTATCCGGTCTACCCCGATCCGGACGCGCAGTACGAGAAGACCCTCGAGTTCGACGCTTCAAGCCTCGTCCCCCAAGTCGCCAAGCCCCACACCGTGGACGACGTCTCCCCGGTGGAAGAAGTGGCAGGGACGAAGATCGACCAGGCACTCCTCGGTACGTGCACCAACGGGAGGCTCGAGGACCTCCGCCTGGCAGCGCGCATCCTCAAAGGAAAGAAGATCGCCAAGGGGGTGCGGATGCTGGTCCTTCCGGCATCGCAGGAGGTCCTGCTCGACGCCCTCGTCGAGGGGCTGATCGAGGCGTTCGTCCGCGCCGGTGCGCTCGTCCTCAATCCCGGCTGCGGGCCGTGCCTCGGTGCGCATCAGGGGGTCCTCGCCCCGGGAGAGGTATGTCTTTCCACCGCGAACCGGAACTTCAAGGGGAGGATGGGATCGCGCGATGCGCAGATTTACCTCGCCTCCCCGGCGACGGTCGCCGCGTCGGCCCTGACCGGGAAGATCACCGATCCGCGTGAGGTACTCGAAGGAGGTGCGAAATGATCGAAGGGCGTGTCTGGCGTTACGGCGACGATGTCAATACCGACGTGATCTTCCCGGGGAAGTACACGTACCAGCCGCTCACCCCGGAGGAGATGGCGACCCATGCCCTGGAGGACCTCGACCCGAGCTTCGCCAAGGAGGTGAAAGAGGGGGATGTGATCGTCGCTGGCGCGAACTTCGGCTGCGG
>QMQL01000045.1 GCA_003650505.1 Candidatus Acetothermia bacterium
CGGATCCTTCCCGACCCGGTCCCACAGCTCGCCGGCCAGGTCCTCGATCGTCGGATCGTCGAGCGAATCGATAACGTAGTCCCCGTATTGGTAATTGTCGAGAAATGGGGTTCTGATCCGGCCGCGGTAGGTCTGATACAGGTGCTCCGTGACCAATACGTCCCACCTTTGGATCTCGCCTCCGTAGATCCATTCGTAGCGGTGGAGCCTATACCCCGCGGGGACGGATTTGACGGTGATCACCGCCGTTGCCGTATCCGAAAGGCCATCCGGGTCGAAGACGCTCAGCCGCGCCGTGTACGCCCCTTGCGCATAGGTGTGGACCACCTCCGCTCCGCTCGCCGTCCCCCCGTCGCCGAAGTCCCACTCGTAGGTGATCGGGCCGCCGTCGGGGTCGTAGGAGGCCGAGGCGTCGAAGCTGACCGGGAGGGGGGCATACCCCTCATCGGGGACGGCTTCTAGTACGGCAGCCGGCGGATGATTCGGCGTTCGAAACAGACAACCGCCGAGCAGAACAGCCGTTATCGCTAGCGATACGGCACAGGCTACTGAGAATCCTCTCCTTATCATCGGCCGGTGGATTGTAGTCCCGGGGTAGGCTTACCTCAACGGGCTATCCCATTCCAGATTGAGCTAGCTGGTCGTCGACCATTGACCTAGGATTCCATCCATGCTACCATCGTCGGGCTCGGGGGAGTCGTCTATGTACATGATCATCGTGGGGGCGGGGAGCATCGGGACGAGCCTGATCGAGATCGCCGTCAACGAGAAGAACAACGTCGTCGTTGTCGAATCGAACCCGGAACGGGCGCGCTACATCCAGGACCGCTACGACATCACCGTCCTGAGCGGGGACGCGACGTCGGCCGAGACCCTCCGCGAAGCCGGCTCGGAACGGGCGGACGCCCTGATCGTGACGACGAGCGACGACGCCGTCAACCTGATGGTCGTCTCGATCGCGGTCGAGCTCGGGATCCCGGCGATCGTATCGGTGGTGAACAAGAAGGAGCACGCCGACTTCTTCCGGAAGCTGGGGGCAAACGTGATGGAGAACCCGGAGGAGGTCGTCGCCCATCACCTGTACAACGCAGTCAAGCGGCCGAACGTGCAGGACTTCGCCCTCCTCCCCGAAGGGGCGCAGATCTTCCGGCTGAAGGTGGCCGAGGGCTCCCCGCTCGTCGACCGCTCGATCTCCGAGAGCAGGCAGCGGGAACTGATACCGGACTCGATGCAGATCCTCGCCGTCTCCCGCGACGGGAAGCAGACGATCCCCGAAGGCGAGACCGTGATCCAGGAGGGGGACATCCTCACCGTCTTCTCCCTGGAGCAGGTGAGCGACAAGCTGATTGAGAAACTGACCGGATGAGCCCGACCATCTTCCGCGCGCGGCAGGACCTCCACATAATCCTTCGCGGCCTCGGGCTCCTCGTCCCGGTAGTCGGGATCATGGCGATCGCATCGATGATCGTCGCCGGCGTCTTCGCCGAGACCTACGCCCTCCTCCCGCTCCTTGTGACCGCTGCGATCTCGTTCTCCCTCGGCGCCGCCCTCTACCTCCCATTCCGCAACGCCGGCGAGACGCGGCTGAAGCACGGGATGATCATCGCCGCGTTCGGCTGGCTCCTCGTCGCTGTCCTCGGCTCGATCCCATTCGTATTGATCGCACTGGCGGCCGAGCACGCCGGGGCGGCCTCACAGACCCTCCTCTATTTCAAGGATCCGGCGAGCGCCTTCTTCGAGGCGGTCTCCGGATACACCGGAACCGGCCTGACCATGGCCGCCCGGGCCGACCTCCTCCCCCACACGATCCAGTGGTGGCGCAGCTTCATCGAATGGATCGGGGGGATGGGGGTGATCGTGTTGATGCTCGCCATCATCGCCGGTCCGCGGCCGGGGGCGGCGACCTACTCCCTCTACTACGCCGAGGCGCGGGGGGAGAAGATCCACCCGAGCATCGTCTCCACCCTGAGGACGATGTGGTGGATCTTCCTCCTGTACACCTTCGCCAGCGTGATCGCCCTGTGGGGGGCGGGGATGCCGATATGGGACTCGGTCAACCACGCGATGACCGGGATATCGACCGGCGGGTTCAGCGTGACGGCGAACAGCATCGCCTCGTACCACTCGGTGGCGATCGAGCTCGTCCTCCTCCCGATCATGCTCTTCGGCGCGATCAGCTTCGCCGTCCACTACGAAATGATGCGGGGGAGGGGGCGGAGCCTGTGGACGGACTTCCAGACCCGCTGGTTCCTCTGGCTCGTCGTCCTCGGGATCCTCTTCCTCACCCTCGAGAACCTCCTGAAGATGGGGGGGCTGCAAGCGCTCCGGCTATCGACGTTCCAGTTCACCTCGGCGATGACCTGCACCGGCTTCCAGTCGGCCGACATCTCATCGTGGACCGCGACGGCGAAGCTCCTCCTCGCTGCCGGGATGTTCGTCGGCGGGGCGGCCGGTTCGACCGCGGGCGGGATCAAGGTGATCCGGATGCTCGTCCTGTTCAAGGGGGTGCAGTGGCGGTTCAGGAAGATAATCGCCCCACGTGGGGCGATCGTCCCGTTCCGGGTCGGCTCGGCTACGGTCGACGACGCCCAAGTCGGCCAGCGGCTCGAGGACGCATCCCTGATCATGTTCCTCTGGCTCGTCTTCCTCGGCCTCGGGGTCGTCGTCCTCCTCCACACCACCCCGCCCGGCTACACCCTCTCCGACGTCGTGTTCGAGGTGGCGAGCGCGCAGGGGAACGTCGGCCTTTCGGTCGGGATAACCCATCCGGGGATGCCGCTTCTGAGCAAGCTCGCCCTCTGCTTCAACATGTGGATCGGCCGGCTCGAGATCATCCCGGTCCTGATGCTCGTCCGGTCGCTGTTCATCGGGATCGGATAGCCGGCAGATCCATCCCCTTCCCGTTATACTTGATGCGCCGATGCGTCAAAAGGGGGAACCGTGAGCCGTAGGATCATCTTGTTGTCGTTGGTAATTCCAGCGTTCTTGGGCCTCCTCGCTCTCGGGTACGACCGAAGCGAGTTTCTCTTCCTCGACGAGATAACGGTCGGGATGACCGGGATCGGAAAGACCGTCGTCGCCGGGGATACGATCAGCGAGTTCGCCGTCGAGGTCCTCGGGGTGATCGACCAGCCGGGGGATCTATCCGATTTCATCGTCGTCCGCGTCAGCGGGGAGGCGATCGGCCGCTCGGGCGGGATCGCCCAAGGGATGAGCGGGAGCCCGATATACATAGACGGGAAGCTGATCGGCGCCCTCAGCCGGGCCGCGGCCTGGTCGAAGGCGATAACCCCGATCGGGCTCGTCACCCCGATCGAGGTGATGCTCCCGGTCCTCGACCGGGCCGACCTCGCCCACCGCCCGGAGCCGGACGCTGTCCTGAGCGGGGTGGAGCTCGCCGAGGTGGGTTCGCCCCCAGATCCTGAGGCGGTCGCTCAGTCGCCGGATGCGATATTCGCCTACCCTGTCTCGACCCCGATCATAACGGCCGGCCTGTCCGGCCGCGCCCTCCAGACGCTGATGAACGGGGAGGCGACGAGGCCGAAGGGGCTGATCGGGGACTTCATCGAGACCGGGATCGTTCCGGAGCCGAAGGGGCTCTCCGCGTTCGATCTCTCCTTGATCCCCGTATCCGGCTCCGCTGGATCGACGCCGAGCGATCCCTCGACCCTCGTTCCGGGGAGTCCGATCGGCGTCGCCCTGACGACCGGGGACGTCTCGATCGGCGGGCTCGGGACCCTCACCTACCGCGACGGCGATGCACTTGTCGCGTTCGGCCACACGTTCATCTACAACGGCGCCTCCTCCTTCCCCCTCACCACCGCTTCGGTGATCGACACGATGAAGGCCTACGACGCCTCGTTCAAGCTCGGAACCCTCGGCCCGGCCGTCGGAGCGATCCTCGAGGATCGGATATCCGGGATCGGGGGGAGGATCGGGGAAGAGGCGAACGGGATAGACCTCGATTTTAAGGTGACCGACGCCGACATCGCCCGGACGGAGAGCTATGATATCGAGGTCGTGGATGAACCGCGGCTGATGCCCGAGCTCCTCCTCTCCACCGGATTCGATGCGATCGACTCGACCCTCGATCGGATCGGGCAGGGGACGGTCGTCGTCGACTACGAGATCGAGGGGGACGGGATGCCGACCCCGCTGAAGCGGCGCGACGTGTTCATCAGCACGCGCGACGTTGCCCTCTACCCTCCCTGGCAGCTGGCGGAGATCGTCGTAATCCTTCAGTACAACGAATTCGAGGACCCGAAGTTGACCCGGATCTCGGCATCGATGGAGATCGCGAAGGAGCTGAGGGCGATCATGATCAACCGGCTCTCGATCGACTCGTACGTCTATGCGCCCGGGGACGAGATAAACTTCGAGGTCGAGCTCCAGACTTATCAGGGGAAAGCCGAAGTGCAGGCCGGGACGTTGAAGATCCCGAGCGACCTCCCCAGCGACTACCTCCTCGTCCGCGCCTACGGCGGGCCACGCCTGATCGAGGCGGGGGAGGAGCCGAACGTCTTCGGAAGCCTCGGCGACCTGGTCGACGCGATCTCGACCCTTCCGAGCTACGATACCCTGACGGTCGAGCTGTTCGCGATCGATCCCTACTCCCCGTACGCCGATGCCCTCTACGGGGTGACGAAGGCGACGTTCGACTTCCCCGGGTACGTCATCTACGACGAATGGGAGGAGGAGGCGATCCTGATCGAGCCCGAATCGGGATCGGCCGAGAAGGAGTAGGGGATGCTCCCCCTCGGCGAGATCGCCCGGATCGTCGGAGGGAGGCTGACCGGCGATCCCGACCGGATCCCGGTCGGGGTGATCCACGACTCGCGCCTCGTCCGGGAAGGGGACCTGTTCGTCGCCCTCCCCGGGGAGAGGACCGACGGGCACCTGTTCGTCGCCGATGCCCTCTCCCGCGGGGCGTGCGGAGCGATCGTCTCCCGGCCGCTTCCGGGAGGGACCCTGATCGTCGTCGAGGAGACCCTCACCGCACTGCAGGCCCTGGCCCGTGCATGGAGGGAGCGGCTCACATCTACGATCATCGCGATAACCGGGAGCAACGGGAAGACGACTACTAGGGATCTCCTCTCCCACATCCTCGCCGCGAAGATGCGGGTCTACTCCTCGCCCGAGAACTACAACACCGAAGTCGGCCTTCCGATCGCTCTCCTCGGGATGAAGAAGACCGATGAGATCGGCGTCTTCGAGCTCGCGACGGGATCGCCCGGGGATATCCCCCTCCTCGCCGGCATCCTCCGGCCGGACGGGGCGGTGATTACAGGGGTCGGGCCGAGCCACCTCGGTTCGTTCGGCTCGATCGAGGCAGTTGCTGAGGAGAAATGGAGCCTCGCCGCATCCCTGAAGGAAGGGTCCCTCCTCGTCGTCAACGCCGACTCCGTCTATCTTCGCTCCCGGATCGGTAAGGAGGCGATCGCTGTCGGGATCGAGCACGGAGACACGCGCGGGAGGGTGCTCCAGGAGGTCCCCCGGCTTATCGTCGAGGTCCCCTCACCACGGATCGTCCTCGACTCCCCTCTCCTCGGGGCCCACAACGCGACGAATCTCCTCCTCGCCACCGTGACCGCGCTCAGGCTCGGGATCCCGATCGGGACGATCATCGAGCGGGCAGCGACCTTCTCCCTGCGGGAGCACAGGCTCCGGCCGATCGGGGCCCGGTTCGGGACGATCCTCGACGACACCTACAACGCCAACCCGGCATCGACCCTCGCCGCCATCCGCGTCCTCTCCCGCTTCGGGGGGGAGGGATCGAAGCGGATCTTCGTCTTCGGGGAGATGCTCGACCTCGGGGAGGATTCTCCGAGATACCATCGGAAGGTGGTCGAGGAGGCGTTGCGGCTCGGGATCGACAGGATCTACCCTGTCGGGGATCGTCCGACGGCGGCCTCCCGGGAGAGCGGGACCGATCGGGCCGTCTACTCCCGCCCTGAAGATCTGGTGAGAACCCTTTCGAACGAGCTATCGGGGCCGGACGACGTCGTCCTCGTCAAGGGATCGCGCGCCCTCGCCCTCGAGCGGATCGTCGATCGATTGAGGTCCCTCTAGCTCAGCCCGCGAACAGCGGGACGATCTTAAATGAGTCGACGTCGACCAATCCGCGGTCGGTCAGCTTCAAGTGCGGGATGACCGGGAGGGCGAGGAACGAGAGGGTCATGAACGGTGCGGGGAGCAGGGAGCCGAGCTCGGCGGCGGCAGCGTTCAACCGTCGGGCCGAAGCAGCAACCTCCTCGAGCGGGCGATCGGACATCAGCCCGGCGATCGGGAGGGGATGGGAGGCGAGGACCTCCTCTCCGGCGACGACGACCTGCCCTCCCCCGATCCGGGAGAGCGCGGCGATGGCGGCGAGGATCTCCCGATCGCTGCAGCCGACGACGATCGCGTTGTGCGAGTCGTGCGCCACGGTCGATCCGAGCGCCCCCCGTTTCAGGCCGAACCCGCGGACGAGCCCGACCGATCCTCCCTTCCCCTGCCGCTCGACCACGGCGAGCTTCAGCAGGTCCCGCTTCGGATCGGAGACGACCTCCGAGTCCGAGCAGGCCGGGGCCTCGAGGAGGGATCCGGTTATCACCTGCTCCGGATCGACGCCGATCACCCGGGCCTCGACCCCCTCCTCGCAGGGGATCGAGAGGGAGAGCCGATCGAGGTCGATCCGGACCGTATTGCTGACCGGAGTCGAATCGATCGTCGGTATCTCGAC
>QMQL01000046.1 GCA_003650505.1 Candidatus Acetothermia bacterium
ATCCTCCCTCTGCCCGCTCCGACCGTTGCATGAAGCCCCCCAATGGACGCCGGCTATCACCGGATGGCCCTCCCGGAGGGCGTGATCGATGACGACCTCCGCGACCGGGTTGATACCGACCTCACTCCGATTCGTGTAGAAGGAGAGCTCGATCCCGGACGGGAGGCGGTCCCAGTCGAGGCAGCAGGAGCCGTAGGGGTCCCCACCGCACTGTCCGAACCCGCTGTGAATCCGGAGCCAATCGTTCAGGATCCCCGGGTCCATCCCAACCTCGGCCCTCCCAGTGAACGACCGATCGGCCGGGACGCTAACCTCGATCCCATAATAGGCGAGGACGGAGGCGAAGGCCGTCACCAAGCAGCCGCTCTCGCGGAACCGGTCGGGGCAGCCGTCGCTCCCGAGGGTCGCCTTCCCCCACGCATCGGCCCCGTAGGTGTAGTTCTGGCTGAACGCAGGGACGCTCCGGGGAAGGGCGATCCCCCTCGCCTCCGCGGTGGACCCCGGAGCGATCAGGAAGAGGAGAAACAGGCCGAGCACGAGGCTGCTCCTCAGTGAAGGCTTGTTCATCGGTTGAACGGGTTCGCCCCCTCTCGTATGCTCAGAACCGCCATCCGGCGTAGATAGAACCGATCATAGCTGGGCCGTTACGAACGTTCAAGGAGCGATGTCGTGAGGATCATCGGAGGGACGCGCCGCGGGCGGAAGCTTGTCGACTGGGAAGGAGAGGGGATCCGACCTGTCCGTGATTTCGTCCGGAGCGCGCTGTTCAGCATCATCGCAGATTTCGTCCCCGACGCCGCGTTCCTCGATCTCTACTGCGGTACGGGGAGCATCGGGCTCGAGGCGCTCTCCCGCGGGGCTAGATCCTGCACGTTCGTCGACCGATCCCACGCCGCCTGTTCGATCGTCCGCCAGAACCTCGACGCCCTCGATCTCCTCTCCGCCGGCGAGGTGATCGAATCCGGCGTGGTGGAGACAATCGATCACCTCAAGCGCCGCGGCAGACGGTTCGACATCGCGTTCATCGACCCGCCCTATCACGAGGGGCTCGTCCCGAGGACGCTCGAAGCCCTCGCAGACGGGCTGATCCTCACCCCGGATCCGGTCGTCATCGCCGCCGTCGACCGGAAGGAGGAGATCGAGGGGCTCTTCGGGGTCCTCATACGCGTGGACGAGAGGGTATACGGTGACAATCGCCTCATCTTCTACCGCCGCTGATGGAATCCGGCTTGACCTGACAGCCCCGAACAGCTAGGTTTAGCCAGGGGTGGAAGATGGCAGAACCATTGATCCTGGTCACGAACGACGATGGCGTGAACGCCGCCGGGCTCCTCGCGTTGAAGACGACCCTCTCGACGATCGGAAGGGTGGAGATATTCGCACCGGAGCGGAACTGGTCGGCGGCGAGCCGGACGCGGACGTTCCATAAGCCGCTCCGCGTCGATGAGGTGAGGCTCCTCGACGGTAGCGTCGCCCGGGTGACGAGCGGAACGCCATCCGACTGCGTCTCCCTCGCCCTCCTCGGGCTCCTCGACGACCGTCCCGACCTGATCGTCTCAGGTATAAACGCCGGGTTGAACCTCGGCCGCGACGTCTCCTATTCGGGTACGGTCGCCGCCGCGATGGAGGGGGTCCGGGCCGGGATCCCGGCGATCGCGGTCTCCTACGACACGATATCCGCGCCGGAGGGGCCACCCGATTACTCGAAGGCCGCCTCGTTCGCGGCCCGGTTGGCGGCGTTTCTGATCGGAGAGGTGAAGATCCCTCCCGGCGTCCTTCTGAACGTCAACATCCCCTACCTCCCCAACCCGCGGCCGATCGGGGTCGAGATCACCCGGCTCGGGGGGGAGGCGTACAGCAACTACCTCGTGACCGGGACCGATCCGCACGGGAGGAAGTACTACTGGGTGAGCGGTGATCCGCTGACCGACGTCCCCCCCGAGGAGAAGGGGACCGACATCGGAGCGATCGCCGAGGGGAGGATTTCGATCACCCCGATCCACCTCGACCTGACCGACTACTCCCTCCTCGAACGGATGAAGGGGTGGGAGACGAAGCTAGGCCTTCCAGATCGTGAAGGCGCCGAAGGCGATGAATAGCGCGCCGGCGGCGTAGCGGACGATATGCACCGCTGAATCCGGCAGGAACCGCCCGATCGTGCTCCCGACCCCGACGGCGATCAGGGTGGTGAGGATGAGGGCCGATCCGGCGCCGATCGCCACCCCGGCGGGAGAGCCTCCCCGGCTCGCCAGGGCGAGTACGGCGAGCTGGGTCTTGTCCCCGAACTCGGCGAGGAAGATGAGGGCGAAAGCAGCGAGCGCTTCGTGTAACACGATTCCCCCTTTGCTTTATCATGTTTAAACCGGGATTCTACCGATCCGGCCGCGACTGAACAATCCGGGGTTGTCAGACTATAAGGCGGATGTTAGACTATTAATGCATCTTTTTCACCACAAGATGAGGATGAGGTTGCATGAACCCAGGTCACACCCCTTCCCAGGAACGGGGACTGATCGTCCTGATCGGGGTCGCGCTTCTCGCAAGCGGGATCGTCCTCTTCTTCAGCAGCGAACATCGCGCCCCGCAACATGAAATCGAGCCGATCGTCCTGGAGGGCGTCCGCGTGATCGTCCCGGTATTCACCGAAATCGGGAAGATAAACGTGAACGAGGCGAGCGCCGCGGAGCTCGAGCGGCTACCGGGGATCGGGGAGGCGCTCGCGACGCGGATCATCGCCTACCGGGAGGAGCACGGACCGTTCCGGAGCCTCGATGAGCTCGAAAACGTAAGCGGGATAGGGAAGGAGACGGTCGAGCGGCTCCGCGAGTACGCTGAGGCCCGCTGATCAATAAAAGACGGTCCGCGTCCGGTGGCGCGGTGGCCGCTTGTAGGCCGGCGACTGGCCGCGGTTCCAGAGGAGGAGGTCGATCCGACGCGGGCCGATCCGGACCCCGTCTTCCCTCAATGCGGCGACAATCAGCTCGACGGCGTGAACGGCGCAGGCGCGGATCTCTACCTCCTCCTCCGATCCCGCCTCGATCAACTCCCCCTTCTCTATCCGCTCGGCAAGGGCGGCGTCGTAGGTGAGGATCCCATCGATACGGAGGACGTGGGGGACGAGGTTGTCGGCGAAGATCGTCAAGGATTCGATATCGTCGAAGCGTCCGGGGCCGCTCCGATCGAACGCGAGGGAGAGGTCGGACGCGAGGATCTGGGCGCGCTTGTAGAACGGGACCTCCATCCCCCTGTACCGTGCGACGTCGCGGAAGAACGGCTGGGCGGAGAGGATCTCGACGAGCCGACCGGCCGATCGATCGGCGGAGGCGATCAGCCCGAGGAAGCTCCCGTCGAACCGCTCGATCAGATCGCGGCCGAGGTCGTTCAGCGCCCTTGCGTAAAGGCCCATCAGCTCGGCTATCGTAGGATCGCTGAGATCCTGACCGAAGATGAGGGCGCACTCCATCTCGTCGATCTCAGCGAGCCGCTCGGGAGGGATCGGCCCCTCCCGCCGGAAACGATCGGCCAGGGAGGCAGCGATCGTCATGTATCCGGAGCGGCCGGGGCGCTTCCTCAGATGCGGGAAGTGACCGGAGCCGAAGTTGATCGAATCGAGGGTGACGATGTAGGCGGCACTCGCCTCCTCGTCGCCGTAGTAGTGGTAGGCCGGGTCGAACCCGAGCTCATCGATCCGATCGATCGGAAGGGAGGCGGCATACTTCGGGATCCGTCCCTCCTCGATCCGGACGTGACTAGCCTCCCGGGCGACGTACTTCGCCCGCCTTCTGATTTCGGAAAAGATATCTCCCCTATCCATCGCCCGAGCCTAACCGATCCAGTCCCCGACCCGTCCTCCCCTAACCCCCGCCGACCGGGGGGAAGAGGGCGATGCGAGCCCGATCGGAGAGGAAGACGTCCCGGTCGTGGACGATCCGGCCGTCGACGATGACGAGATGGACCTCCCGTTCATCGAGGCCGAGGGATGAGAACAGATCGGCGAGCCTCGCCCCGGCGGGAAGCTCGACCTCCGCCGCTCTTCGATCCCCGAGCCCGGCGTAGAAGCGGACCGTCACCCTCACTTCGATCCCTTCGGCTCGAAGTACCACTTGTAAAGGAGGCTCATGTCGTTCGGGAACAGGCCGATCCGATCCCCGTCCTCGACCGGCATCTCAAGGACGGCGTAGCGGCCGGAGACGAACAGGTTGCTCCCGAGCTCCCCCTCCGGGATCCCGATCCGCTCGACCACAGCCTGAACGGTATCCCCCTCCCGGTGCGGGAGGGCGATGATCGAGCGGCCGGCCGGATCGCCCTTGGGCGCGAACCGGCGGAGCCTCCCGTAAAGACGGACCTCGATCATTCAGCCGAGGACCTCGTCGATCTCCTCGGCCGGGATGTCCCAGACGGCGTCGTGCGGCGGGAGCTTCTCGCGGGTCATGAACTCGGGGAGCCGGTCGTCGAGCTCGGTGAACCCGGCCCTCCGGTTGAAGTCGCGCTCGATGTCGATGATCTCCTTCCCGATCCGGGCGGCATCGTCGAGCTTCCAGTCCGTGCCGAGTACCCCGTTGCACTCCTCGATCACCCCTTCGAATCCGCTCGCGATGTCGAGGATGGCGAACGCTATGAACAGGCAGTGGCCGGTCGAGTCGAGGAACGCCGTCGCGTACTGGAAGTTCCGCGCCACCTCGGCCTTGTCCGGGTTGAGCGGGTCGAGCTTCCCGGATACCCCGAGGATCTCCGGGGCGATCGTGTAGCCCGAGGTGTGATCGGCCCCCATCGTCGAGACGGCGTAGGTCATCCCGATCCCCTTGATCGCCCGCGGCTCGTAGGCCGGCATGTTCTGCCCCTTCACGTGCGGGACCCGCTCGACCCCGAACGCCTTCCCGGTCGTCAGCGCTCCCGCGCCGAGGATCCTCCCGAGTGGGGTCGCCTCCCCGATCTCGTGGATCAGCTTGATCGCACCCGCGCCGTCACCGAACGGGATCAGACCCCCGTCCATCGCCACGGCGATCGCTCCCCCGATCTCGATCGTGTCGAGGCCGTACTCGTTGCAGAGGAGGTTCATCTCGGCGATCCGGTCGAGATCGTCGATCCCGCAGTTGGCGCCGAGCGCCCAGTCCGATTCGTACTCGATGCACGATGTGTGCTCGCTCCCGTCCGGGCGATGCCAGGTGTTCGAGCAGCCGATGATGCACCCGGGTGAGCAGGCATGGTTGTAGATTTCCTCCCCGGTCCGCTCCTTGTTCCCGGCGAAGATCGCCTCCCCTGCGATCCTCTCCGCCCCCTCGAACCTCCCCTCGCGGAAGTTCCGGGTCGGGAGGGCGCCGGCCTCGTTTATTATGTTGACCAGAACAGCCGTCCCGTAGGTGTTGAGCGCCCCCTTCGGCTTCGTTATGTCGTGGCTCGTAAGGGCCTCGGTCAGCTTCTTCCGCCCCGTGTCGAACAGGTCCTTGTCGGCGAGAGTGACCCCGGGGGCGTTCGTGTCGTCGAGGACGATCGCCTTTATCCCCTTGCTCCCCATCACCGCGCCGAGCCCTCCCCGGCCGGAGTAGCGGCTCGGCCTCCCCTCCTGATCGCTGAAGCAGATACCGGCGGCGGCCATCCGATGCTCGCCAGCGACCCCGATCGCGCAGATGTCGATCCTATCCTTGTCCCCATACCGCTTGTAAAGATCCGCATAGACCTCGGATAGCCGCTTTCCGACCCAGGGATCGGCCGGCTCGAACTTCACCCCATCGGCACCGACCCTGATCAGCCAGAGGGGACCGCCGCTCGGTTCCCCCTCGACGATGATCGCCCGGATCCCGAGCCGGGCGAGCCTCCTCCCCCAGCCGGTCCCGGCGTTCGACTCCTTTATCGTCCCCGTCAGTGGGGACTTCCCGCCGACCGATATCCGCGATGACGTCGGCGCAGCGGTCCCGGCCACGATCCCCGGCGAGAATACGAGCTTGTTTCTCGGCCCGAGGGGATGGCAATCCGGCGGGACCTCATCGTGGATTATCGACGAGGTCAGCCAGCGGCCGGCCCGCCCCTTGTACCGGTCCGGGACCGGCTCGAACGCCGCCGTCTTACCCGTCATGTCGATCCGAAGGAACCTCTCCATCGTCTTACCTCCTCGCTTGCGATCGTCTGAGTAGTGACTCGCCCATATCCTATACCCCCAGGGGGCGTAAGCCAACAGGAGAGCCTTTTCGCGGCAGGAAGACCCGAAGCGGGGGAAGGCGCGGGGGTTAGCGTTCCTGTACAATCGGCGCTCAAGGAATGGAGGGAGGAATGACAAGCAGAATCGAGAGGATAGTCGGAAGGGAGATCCTCGACTCCCGGGGGAACCCGACGGTCGAGGCCGACGTGTTCACGACCGATGGGATGTTCCGCGCCTCGGCCCCGTCAGGGGCGTCGACCGGGAGCTTTGAGGCGATCGAGAAGAGGGACGGAGGATCGCGCTACGGGGGGAAGGGGGTCCAAAGGGCGGTCGAGGCGATAAACGAGGTGATCGCCCCGGCCCTCGTCGGCTATGACCCGGCCGATCAGGAGGCGATCGACCGGAGGATGATCGAGCTCGACGGGACGGAGAACAAGGGGAACCTCGGTGGTAACGCGATCGTCGCCGTATCGATCGCCGCGGCGAAGGCCGGTGCGGGAGCAAAGGGAGTCCCTGTCTATGAGCACCTCGCCGGGCTCTCCGGCCGGAAGGGGGCGGTCCTTCCGATCCCGCAGA
>QMQL01000047.1 GCA_003650505.1 Candidatus Acetothermia bacterium
CACCCTTTTCACCTCCAAAAACTATCTCTCCTTCTCTACCCGGTCCGCTGGGAACCGCCTACCCGATTGGGCTCTGTTCACCAGCCCCTGTAAGGGGATAACCCCGTAGCTTATTACGTTGTAATGACAGCTTTACGACAAATCATATTGTACGATTCCCCCGGATTTCTGTCAAGCAATGCGCTCAGCCGGCATGTCGTGCGGAACCGATTAAGGAGCGCCCGCCTTGCACGCGGGAGGATGGCGGTTCGAATCCGCTCGCCTCCAAAGCTAGGTCTTTTTGACCGAAGCGGAGTAGGCATGCCCCTATCCCGTGATCTGCCTAGGTCCAATGTTACAGAAATCCTTTTGCTAAGTGTTTGTCACTTGTACCGGGGTTATTTACTGGTTTCTGATAAATAAACCTTCTGGTACGTTCGCCGCTGGGTAACAGATCTCGTGGAAAATAAAAAGGGCGCAGGGCTGTTCACGCCGCTGCGCCCTCACTAGAGTGTCCTATTTCCTTCTGATTCTTAGTCCTTGTAGATCAGCGGGACGCTGATGTCCATTGTAATGTCGACGAACACGCCATGTACTCCGGGTCGCCAGGCCGCGATCATCTCGTCGGTCATGGACCACAGCGGTATCCATGGGACGTCTTGGGTGCTGAGGATCTGGATCGCCTCGTACAGCTTCGCCCGGACATCGGTGTCTATGGTAGTCGTAGCTATGTCCATGAGCCGCTCGTACGCTCCGTAGTTCGGATGGTGGTTAAAGAACGTTCCCAGGGACTCAGGAGACTCCGTGGTCCATGGGGCGAGGAAGTTCGAGGACTCGAAGTAGTCCGGATGCCAGCCGAGGAGGAACATATCGAACCCGCCGGAGGACATCCGCTCTACGTAGGCGCTCCATTCAAGGACCTGGATCTGGACCTGAATTTCATCGACCTCTTCGAGGCTTCCCTTGAGTACCGTTGCCACGTCGGCTTCGGTCGTCCCGTAGTGGTTAGGTGTGTACCAGAGGTTGATCTTAAGGGGATTATCCGCCGTGTAGCCGACTTGGTGAAGGAGTTCCCGCGCCCGGTCTAGGTCACGCTCAGGGAACGTCGGGAGAGCGCCGATGAACGGAGGATCTACGGCCGGGACCATCGTGTAGATCGGCTCAACCGTGCCGCTGAACACCTCGTTGACGATCCTCATCCGGTCGACCGCGTAGGAGATCGCTTGGCGTACCTGGGGGACGTCCACCGGTGGCTGAGTTACGTTGAACAGGATGTAGCGGATCCCCGGGCTCGGCGGGAACGCCTTGATGATGACGTTCGGATCCGCCTCTAGACCGGCGACGTCCTGCGGTGACAACGTTCGGAAGACTACGTCGACATCCCCAGCTTGGATCGCTGCGCGCAGGGTGTCTGCGCCTGAGTACATCTGCTCCACGACGCGGCTCGTCTTCGGGGCCTCGCCGTAGTAGCCATCGTAAGCTTCGTAAACGACGCGCTGGTCGGGGACGTACTCGACGAGCTTGTAGGGGCCTGTCCCCGCGTACTGCCCCTTAGCGAAGTCGTTATCAGGGACGCTTTTCGGAGAGTAGATCATCGCTGGGGCAATCTGGTCGGAGACCCGCTGAACGAAGACTGCGTCAGGCCTCGTCAGGTAGATCTGCAGCGTAAAGGGATCCACCACGACCATGTGATCGATGTAGGGTTTGATGAGCCCCACTCCGCCTTCCGGCCCGTCCAGCCGCATGGTTCGCTCAAGCGAGTATTTGACTGCATTTGCGTCGCAAGCCTCACCGTCCCAGAACGTGATCCCAGGGCGGATGTGGAATGTCCAAACCATTCCGTCGTCTGAGATGTCCCAGGACTCGGCAATCGCTCCGACGAACTCACCCGTTTCAGGATCGAACCTCGTCAGGGCGTCGGTGGTGTTACGCAGGACGTGCCAAGTGAAATGATCGTAACTGTTTGAGAAAGAGAGTTCCGTAACCCGATCCGTTGTTCCGATAATCAGAATGTCATCCGCGGCTAGGCCTGCTATCCCTATCGTAACAAGTAGCCCTAGCAGAATCGTATACAGCCCAATCCGTCGCATTACTACACCTCCTTTAATGCTTTGCCGACCCCCTCTTACCTATTGAGCATACCTCCTTGTCCCTCTATCACCTCCCTTCCCATTTTCATTCTATCATATTCTTGAAAGTGTGGACGGCTCTCAGAGCCTCTTCCTCTTCCGTCTCCTCCGCGGGTTTACGAGATCACTGATGCCTTCGCCGATCAAACCGAATCCCAACGAGAGGATTATGATCATCAACCCGGGGAAGGTGATTAGCCACCATGCACCCGACTGCAAAAATTTCTGCCCGTTTTGAATATCGAATCCCCAATCGGGTGCGGGCGGTGGGAGACCGAACCCGAGGAAAGACAGCGCTGCGACCGTGAGGATCGCATCTGCAAGATTAAACGAGGAAACAGCCATAATGGCGTTGACCGTGTTGGGGGCGACATGGCGCACGATGATCCGTGCGCTGCTCGCCCCCACTGCCCGGATCGCTTCGACATATGTTGTCTCCCGGACCTGGAGAACCTCGGCTCGCGTCACACGGAAATATGTAGGGATGTAGACGAAAGCCACCGCCCAGATCATCGGGGCGATGCCCGATCCGAACATGGCAACGAGTACGATTGCCAGTATCATCGAAGGGAACGAATAAATCGCATCCATGGCGAGTGACAGGACCCGGTCCAACCATCCACCGACAAACCCTGAAATCCAGCCGAGGATTGAACCCGCTGCCATGCTCAATGCCACAGCAGAGAACGCCACGATCAACGATGCGTAGCCACCGGCCAGGATGCGGCTGAAGACGTCCCGCTGGAGGTGATCGGTCCCCATCCAATGGTGGAGCGAGGGAGGCTGAAGCCGAGGGGCATCGCGGTACAAAGTGGGGTGGTACCCAGTAATTAGTGGGAACTTATTGGCGATCACCGTCATCAATACGAATGCTATAACGATCACCAGGCCGATCTTGAGGATGGTCTGTCCCTGGAGGGCCACCCTGCCGCGCGAGGTCCACTTAACCAATCTCAGGAATATGATGCTGAGGGGCGATCGACGTACGGTGTCCAACTTCGACGGACTTCGGCTGCCTTCGCGTTGAGGCTCCTCTCGATTTGGCATCTAGTACCTCACCCTCGGATCAATTACTGAATAGAAGACATCGACGAAAAGGTTGACCGCTGAGATAAACAGGGCAATGAAGACGACGGCTCCTTGAATCGATGGGTAGTCTCGGGCCTCGATCGCTCGGACTAGGTAGCTGGCGATCCCCGGCCAGGAGAAGATCGTCTCGGTCAGAACGGCTCCGCCCATCAGCACAGCGAACTGGAGTCCGAATACGGTGATGATCGGGATTAATGCGTTGCGGAGGGTATGCTGGAGGACAACGAGACGCTCGGGGACCCCCTTTGATCGGGCGGTGGTGACGTAATCTTGGTTCAGATTTTCGAGCATCGAAGCTCTCGTCATCCGCCCCTGCAGCCCGGTGAGGGCGATCCCAAGGGTGAAGGCCGGAAGGACGAGGTGTCTTAAGATATCGAGCAGAGCCTTCCCATCCCACCGCAGAATTGCATCCAGCACATAGAATCCGGTGATGGAGTGGAAGCTGAAGGCTAGCCGCCCTCCGATCCGGCCGGCCACCGGGAACCAGCCGAGTTTAACGCAGAATATGATCTGAAGCATAAGACCCAGCCAGAATAAAGGCATAGCGAATGAAGAGATGTGAAAGACGCGGATCGCATGATCGAGCGGGCGATCTGCACGGGTCGCAGCGATGACCCCGGAAGTGAAACCGAGGAGTACCGCGACGAGCATTCCCCAGAGAGCCAGTTCGATCGTCGCAGGGAATCGGATGAACAGCTCATAAAGAACGGGGCGCCCCGTGCGTAAAGAATTGCCGAAATCGCCACGGACAATCCCTCCAAGATAATCTACATACTGAGTCAGGAGCGGCTTATCAAAGCCGAGTTTAACCCGATAAGACTCCATCACCTCTTGCGAGACGTTCCTGCCGCCCAGCATTGCGCTCACCGGATCCCCGGGTAGAACACGCAGGATCAAGAAGACGACGGTGAGGAGAATGAACAGCATCGGGAGAGTCAACAGCAGGCGTTGAGAGACGTATCTGAGGATACGACTCATTTTCCCCTCCTTTGTTCACGTGATGTTGCGATGGCACCTTCAGGGGCGCCGGCGTCAATGGGCTGGAGCTGGAGCTTGTCTGCAAGATGACAGGCGGTGAAGTGTTGCGGGCTGACCTCCCGGAGGGGAGGGAGTTCTTCCCGGCAAATCTCGCGTGCATACCGACACCGGGGATGAAACGGGCATCCGGGAGGAGGATCGATCGGACTGGGCACGTCTCCCTCCAGCAAGATCCGTTCAGTATGGAAGTCAGGATCCGGAACGGGGACAGCCGAGATTAACGCCTCTGTATAGGGGTGGCGCGGTCTGACGAACAACTCCTCCGTGGGGGCCAACTCCACGACCTTGCCGAGGTACATTACGGCGACGCGCTTACTGATGTGCTTCACTACACTTAAGTCGTGAGCGATGAACAAGTACGTGAGCTCAAGGTCCTTTTGTAGATCCTCAAGGAGATTCAAAACCTGCGCTTGAATCGAGACATCTAGGGCGGATACCGGTTCATCGCATATGATCAGCCGTGGGTTGAGGATCAGGGCCCGGGCGATTCCGATCCGCTGACGTTGACCGCCCGAGAACTCATGTGGGTAGCGCCTCATGTGCTCCGGACGGAGTCCCACGGCGGAGAGGACCTGTTCGACGCGCCGCCGCCGGTCCTTGCGGGCGAGCAGTCTGTGAACCGCCAATGGCTCGGCGAGGATCGCTCCGACCGTCATCCTTGGGTTTAGGGATGAGTAGGGATCCTGAAATATGATCTGCATCTCGCGCCGAAGGATCTTCATCTGAGCGCGCGATGCTTTGACAACGTCGACTTCTTGTGTTCCCCCGGGGGCCAGCCGAGTACTCCGGAACCTGACTTCGCCCGCCGTTGGTTTCACCAATCGGAGGATGGCCCTACCGGCCGTGGTTTTCCCGCATCCGCTCTCGCCTACAAGCCCGAGCGTTTCCCCGTTTTGGATATCTAGATCGATCCCGTCCACAGCCTTGACCGAGCGGTGCCGTGAGGAAAAAAGCTTCTCCTGAACGGCGAAGTACTTCTTCAGACTGCGGACTTCCATGAGGTTTTCAAGTTTGTCCATCAAGAGCCACCTCTTGCCGTAGACTCCTCCATCAGCCAGCAAGCGACAGCATGTCCCGGCGCCGCTTCGTGGAGTTCAGGGGCCTGCCTTTCGCAGATCTCGGTAGCATGGGGGCAGCGTGGCGCGAAACCACATCCTAGCGGTGCCTCTGATGGATCCGGCACTATGCCCTTGATCGGGATCAGGCGCCGGTGTGAGTCCGCTAGCGAGGGGATCGAGCGCATCAACCCCTGGGTGTAAGGGTGTTTTGGATTGTGAAAGAGCTCATGGACAGGAGCACTCTCCACGATCTTTCCCAGGTACATCACCGCGACATCATCGGCCATGTCCGCGATTACGGCAAGATCGTGGGTGATGAATTGAATCGCCGCCTTGAACTCCCTCTGCACGGTTTTCATCACATCAAGGACCTGGGCTTGGATCGTTACATCCAATGCTGTTGTAGGCTCATCAGCGATAAGTAGGGTGGGGTTGCAGGAGAGGGCCATGGCGATCATCGCCCTCTGTCTCATTCCGCCGGACAGTTGATGCGGGTAGGCATCGACGCGTTTGTCTGGTAATGGGATTCCCACGGCGTGAAGTAGTTCGATAGCTCGAGATCGGGCGTCGTGCTTGGAGACCTTCCGATGTAAACGTATCGCCTCGATGATCTGCCAACCGATGGTGAACAACGGGTTTAAGGACGTCATCGGCTCTTGGAAGATCATGGCGATCTCGTTGCCGCGGATCATGTTCATAGCTTTGCTGCGCGGATTGAAGCGTGTGAGGTCCACAGCCTTCCTGGTCTCGGACCCGTAGTAGAGGATACTTCCGGCAACGATCTTCCCCGGTGGCGAAGGGACCAAACGCATGATAGCCAGCGCCGTAACTGTCTTTCCACAGCCGCTTTCCCCGACAATTCCTAGGGTTTTCTCTCGTTCGATCTCGTAGCTGACCCCGTCCACTGCGCGGACGATATCCCCGGCTTCGCCCATTGAGAAATAGACCTTGAGACCGTCCACCTGAAGTAAACTTCGATCGGTGCCTGCGGGGCCGTTCGATGGTTGTGTCGTATTCCGCTGTATTTTTCGTCTCAACGGGTGATCGTCCCCCATTCCACAACCAGACCGTTTCCGTTTGAAGATAGCAGGCATCAGAGTACCGAATCGCCCGGCAAAGATGCTTGTGGCCCTGTGATACCTTTTTATCGTTTCATCAGGAGCATCGACCGCATAATAAAGGAGTATACATAACGGCGCATTCCGAAGGCAAGCGTAGCACTAGAAACGATACCACCGCTATGATAAACGATTCGATTACCACTGACCTTCACCTGAAAAC
>QMQL01000048.1 GCA_003650505.1 Candidatus Acetothermia bacterium
CTCCTCTGTACTGATCAACGATCTCGACTATCCTCGGGGTGATCGCGTACTCGTCCGCGTCGACCTCGAGGTCGACCGACATCGAGGCCGCCTTCCCGTCGGAGGAGATCACGTTCCCCTCCAGCATCCTGTTCCCCTCGACCCGGCTTTCGAACGTCGCCAGGTCCTCGGGCGTCTTCGGCGCTTTTCCCCCCGGCGCGGCCATCCGGACGGTGAGGGAGCTCTCCGTCCCGGTTATCACCTGGGAGTTGAGCGGGGTGGTGACGCTCTCCACACCGGGGATATCGGAGATCTCATCGCCTATCTTCTTGATCTTGTCGAGGGTCTCCTCGTTGAAGACGCCGTTTTCGTTCCGGACCATCACCAGGATCCCGAACGAGCGGCCGTACTTCGCCTCGGCCTCGTCGAGGAGCTTGATGATCGGATCGTCCTCGCTTAAGAACTTGCGAAAGTCGGTCTCCTGGGTTAAGTGCGGGATCGCAAACGATATCCCTATTGAGATCGCCGCCACGATGACGATCGTCCAGAACGGCCGGTCGACCGCGAACTTTATCAGACGGTTCATCTGAGCCACCCTTCGTTTACGTAAAGCGCCGATAAGAACGGAAGAATAAAGTCGTCGTACACCTTAAGCGTCCGGACCTCGCCGCCGAAGACGCGATCGACGAGGATACCGATCATCCCGATCCCGGAGCAGACCGGCGGGGGGAGGGAAGAGAGGCCGTTGCTCAATATCCAGACCCAATCGGAGGTGCCATCGTCGATCCCCCGCGAGACGACGACGATCAGATCGTACGGGGGATCATCGGAAGGGGGGATCCCGGCGAGGGGATCGGCCCAGATCGATCCGACATCGGCCACCCGGTAGGAGACCTCGAACGGGCCGGCCGCCTTCAGGCCGCCGACCAGCGCCGCGACCCGCATCGTCGATGCGAACGTCTTCGTCTCATCGATGACGAGGACGCGTACACCGCCCTGAGCGGCGACAGCCGCCGCGCCAGCCGCCATCAAGAGAATGACCACCGCTATAACTGTCCTTTTCACTCCCCCTCCTCCCCTTTCAGCTCGTTCCGCCCCCTCAATAATGGTCGAGATTATACCCGCCTGAGCATTCAGCCGACATTGAACAAGTCGAACAGAGGGAGCTACTCGATCGGGTAGGGCGGTCGGATCCGCCGCGATTGGGCGAGGCTGACCCCGATCACGGCGATCGCCATCGCCGCCATCTGGAAGGGGGTCAAGCGGTCGCCGAGCGCCCCCCAGGCGATCAGTGCGGTCCCGATCGGAGAGAGGTTCAACAGGATGTTCGCCTCGCCGGCCTTAAGGGAGCGGAGGGCGTGGTTGAACAGGAGGTAGGCAGCGAGGGTGTTCACCACCGCCAGGCCGAGGACGATCCCCCATCCAGTGGGGGGGAGGCGGGGGATCCCCTCGACGACGAGGGCGACGAGGAGGAGCCCTCCTCCCCCGATCGCCAGGGGGACCCCGGTCAAGACGGTGTTGCTGACGGCTCCCGTTCGGGCGATCTCCCGGCCGAAGACGGGGAGGAAGGCGAAGCTGATCGTCGCCAGCGCGAGCATCCCGATCGCCGGAGCAGGGACGGGCTGAAGACCGAACGAGAAGAAAAGGACGGTCCCTCCCATCGCGATCGCTATCCCGAGAAGGTGAAGCAACCCTGTTCTCTCCTTCAGATAGAAGAACTCGAGGGCGAGGACCGGGATCGGGGTGAGGCAGAGGGCGAGGGAGGCCTCGGTCGGGGTCACCATGGTCAGGGCGAAGAACAGCGCGCCGTTCCCGATCAGGTACTGGGCGAGCCCGATTCCCAACAAGCGGGGCCAGATCCGGCCCATCCCTCTTCCTCCTCTCGATCGGGAGGGGATGAGGGCCGGAAGGAGGAGGAGGGCGGCGATCGAATAGCGGAGGGCAGCGATCGTGAACGGGCCGGCGTAGGCGAGGGCGACCTTCACACCGACGAAGGAGGAGGCCCAGATCGCAGAGACGAGCGCCGCCTCAGCGATCGGGAGTCCACGGAACCTCCCGTAGATCGATCCTTTCCCCATAAGGAGATAATACAGGTAAACGCAGATACAAACCAGGGAAACGACGTCCTCTCGCCCCCCTTAACTTTCGCCTGAAGGTTGCTATAATCGGGGCAAAAGCACACTTCACACGGAGGTGGATGGAATGATGGCAGCGGGTCTACTCCCTCGTCGCCGGTTCCTTCTCATCACCGGGATCCTGACCGTAGCCCTCATCTCGGTCGCCCCCATCGGGTTCGGCCAACGGGCGGTCAACATATACACCGACTATCCGTCAGTCGTGATTCACGAAGGGAAGGAGCTATCGCTCGATATTCACCTGACGAACGCCGGCGGGCAGGAGGAGGAGGTCCTCCTCTCCGTCGAGGGGCCGGACGGCTGGAACGCCCGGTTCGAGACGTCCTCCTATCCGATGATACAGATCCAGGCGGTCAGCCTTCGCCCGGGCCAAACGGGCAAGGACGCAGTGACGATCAGGTTCAAGGCGCGACCGCCCGCGGACAGCCCGCCCGACGTCTATCCGTTCACCCTGATCGCCAAGGGGAAAGACGGGACGGTGATCAGGAAGATACCGATCGAGGTGACCCTGACCGGGGAGGGATCCGCGGAGGAGGCCTCGACGGATGAGGGGCTCGAGCTATCCACCGACTATCCCTCCCTCCAAGCCGCGCCGGGGGATCAGATCTCGTTCGACGTCCGGATCCAGAACAAGGCGAGCGATGAGCGGGTCGTCGACCTCGGCGCCATCGCCCCGCTCGGCTGGAGGATCGCGTTCGTCCCCCGCTATCAGAGCCAGCAGATAACGTCGATCAAGATCGGCGGGAACGGGACGGAGACGATCCGGGTCCAGGTGACCCCCCCGATGACGGCATCGGGGGACGTCCCGATCACATTCGTCGCCCGGACCGGATCGGTCGAGGAGAAGCTCGATCTGACCGTCACCGTGCACGGAGAGCCCGACCTGAAGCTCGGGACCGAGGCCGAGATAACCGGGACCGGGGAGACGCGGAACATCCGCGCCACCGAGGGACGGGAGCGGACCTACACCTTCTACCTGTGGAACGAAGGG
Source organism: Candidatus Acetothermia bacterium (assembly GCA_003650505.1). Classification (GTDB taxonomy): domain Bacteria; phylum Bipolaricaulota; class Bipolaricaulia; order UBA7950; family UBA9294; genus B2-G16. The sequence goes on from QMQL01000048.1 coordinate 3,106, forward strand.
ACGGCCCCGCTCCACGACCTTCACCTGTTCGCCTCAAAGCCGCAGGACTGGGAGGTGACGGTCGAGCCGGAGCGGATCGACGTCCTCGATCCGATATCACAGACGCGCAAACCGGAGGCGATCACCGTCAAGATCCGCCCCCGCTCCCGCGCCATCCCGGGCGACTACCAGGTGACGATCACCGCTGCTGCGCAGGAACAGCACGACCACATCGACATCAGGGTGAGCGTCGGCAGCTCGATGAAGTGGGGCTGGATCGGCGTCGGGATCGTATTGGTCGTCGTCGCCGGCCTGGTCGGTATCTTCGTCCGGCTCGGGAGGCGCTAGGATGGCGGTGGTAGAGGCGATCGGTCTAAGGAAGGCCTATCGGGACGCCGTCGCCGTCGACGGACTTGACATTTCGATCGAGGAGCGGGAGATCTACGGCCTCCTCGGCCCGAACGGATCGGGGAAGACGACGACGATCCTCCTCCTCCTCGGCCTGACCGAACCGAGTTCCGGGACGATCCGCGTCCTCGGTCGGAACCCGTGGCGGGAGGGGCTGGCTGTCAAGCGGCAGATCGGATACCTCCCGGAGAACGTCGGATTCTACGACGACCTTACCGCCCGGGAGAACCTCCGGTTCGTCGCCCGGCTGAACCGGATCCCGGATCGCGAGTCAGCCCCGTTGATCGATGACGCGCTCGGATCGGTCGGGCTCGGCGAGGTAGCCGACCGGCCGGTGCGGACCTATTCCCGCGGGATGCGCCAGAGGCTCGGGATCGCCGAGGTCCTCCTGAAGGAGCCGCGGCTCGCCATCCTCGACGAGCCGACCTCGGGGATCGACCCGGAAGGGGCAACGCAGATCCTCGATCTGATCGTGAGGATGCGAAACGATCGAGGGATGACCGTCCTCCTCTCCTCCCACCTCCTCCATCAGGTCCAGCGGGTCTGCGACCGCGTCGGGATCCTCCACCGCGGCCGGCTCGTCGCAGAGGGGACGCTCGACCAGCTGAGCCTATCGAACGATCTCGAGCGAGCGATCGAGATCCGCGCCCGCGGGCTCGATCCGGATGGGATCGAGGCGATCCGCGCGATCGAAGGGGTGATCGACGTCGAGGCGAGGGGGGACTGGATCAGGGTGAGGGGGAACCCGCCGGACGGGGCCCTCGCCCGGGCCGTGGTCGAATCGAACGGGGAGCTGATCGAGCTGCGCGGGGCGACCGCCACGCTCGAGGACGTCTATCTCCGTTACTTCCAGGAGTGATCAAGATGAGCGCCATCTTTTGGAAGGAGTTGGCAGACCACTTCGGTAGCAAGCGGTTCATCATCTTCTTCGCGCTGATCCTGATCGTCGCCGGCGGGGCGGTCTACCTCGCCGGGACGGGCTTCGCCGAGCGGCCGGACGCGACCGGGCCGTTCGTCTACCTGCAGCTGTTCACCTCGTCGAACGGGGGGCTACCGTCGTTCCTGACCTTCCTCTCGTTCTTCGGGCCGCTGATCGGGGTCCTCCTCGGGTTCGACGCGATCAACGGCGAGTTCGCGCGGGGGACGGTCAGCCGGGTCCTCGCCCAGCCGATCTGGCGGGACTCATGGATCAACGGGAAGTTCCTCGCCGGGCTGGCCGCCCTCGGGATCGTCCTTTCCGGGATAATCCTGATCGTCGTCGGCCTCGGGATATTCGCCCTCGGATTCCCTCCGAGCGGGAGCGAGCTCCTCAGGCTCTTGATCTTCTTCGCTGTGGGTACGGTCTACCTCGGCTTCTGGCTCAGTCTGGGGATACTCTTCTCGATCGTCTTCCGGCATGCAGCGTCATCGGCGCTGGCGTCGATCGCGTTCTGGCTCGTCTTCACCCTCCTGTTGTTCATGGCGGCCGACCTGATCGCCAACCAGGTCGCGCCGGTCAGCGCGAGTTCGACGGCGGCGGCATGGGCGAAGAACGAGCAGATACGCGAGACGGTCCTCCGCTTCTCGCCGGTCGCCCTGTTCGAGGAGGCAACGAGCGCCCTCCTCCTCCCGAGCTACCGCGGCCTCGGTATGGTGGAGATCCTCACCCGGCACCAGGTCCCGACGAATCCCCTATCGATCGGGCAGAGCATGCTGATCGTCTGGCCACAGCTCGTCGGGCTGATCGGCCTGACCGCGGTCTGCTTCGCCATCTCCTACGTCATCTTCATGCGACGGGAGATAAGATCGACCTAGGATCGCCCCCCGAGGAGGGCCCGGCGCATCAGCCGGATCGGGAGCGAGCCTGACGAGAGGATCGCGCCGTGGACCTCGCGCAATCCGAGGGAGGGGTTCTCCCGCTTGAACTCCTCGATCAGCTCGAGGATCTGGAGCTTCCCCATCAGGTAGGACTGCGGTTGGGTCGGGGTCATGGTGTAGCGGCGGACCTCGGCCGCCGCGTTCGCCGGCTCGAGGCCGCAGCGCTCGATGAGGAAGTCGATCCCTTCCTTTACCGTCATCCCGCGGGTGTGGAGGGAGGCGTCGAGGATGATCCGCGCCGCCCGCCAGAGCTGATCGGAGAGGCGGCCGAGCCGCTGGAGCGGCTCCGAGATGTAGCCGAGCTCCTCCATCAGCTCCTCGCAGTAGAACGCCCACCCTTCGATGAACATCGTTGCGAGAAACGAGCCCATCCTCCGGGGGAGGGTCTCCGCCCGGTTCGCCCAGGACAGCTGAAGGTGATGGCCGGGATAGGCCTCGTGGATCGCGGTGACCGGAATCTTCGTCGACGAGTGCCCCCGCAGCTTCGCCTCCTTCTCCTCCTCTGAGGCGTCGGGATCGACCGGGGTAACGACGAATATCCCCTCCTGCTTCTCCTCGAGGATCCCGGGCGGCATGTAGGCGGCGTACGGGATGATCGGCCGGAGGTAGACCGGGGTCTCGACGATTCTGAGGGACTCACCCGGCGGGAGGGGCACGATCCCGTGTTCGACGACGTAGTCCCGCGCCGCGCGCATCGCCTCCTCGTAGGTCGCAAGGAGCCGCTCCGGGCTCGGATGATCTCCCTTCGCCTCCTTGAGGATCTCCCTTGCCGATCTATCAGGGTCGATCTCGCGTGCCAGCTCATCCATCATCTTCTCGGTCGCGCGGAGCTCGTCCCAGCCGATCTCGAGGAGCTCATCCGAATCGTAATCGACCATATGATCCTCGCGGAGGATCTCGTCGAATAGATCCTTCCCGATAGCGAAGTCGCCCTCCGCATTCGGAAGGATCTCATCCCTTATGAACGCGACGTAGTCCTCGACCGCTTCTCCTGCCTTCCGCCCGGAAGTGCTCAGCTCATCGACCAACTCCGGCGCAGCCCCCTGAGCGAGGCGGGGGAGGAGGGCGGTGAACAGAAGCGGGGCCTGCTGTGCCTGCTC
>QMQL01000049.1 GCA_003650505.1 Candidatus Acetothermia bacterium
ATCATGCTCCTTCCAGATCTTCTTCGTCCTCGTCATCTCGCTGATCGGTTCGTTCAAGGTGTTCACCGAGATATATGTCCTGTTCAACCGCCCAGGGCCGTTGAAGAGCGCGGAGACGCTCGTCTACTACATCATGCGACAGGGATTCTTCGGGACGAACCACCTCGGCCGGGCGGCCTCAACCGCGCCGTTCAAAGTCGTCTTCTTCCACCACCCGATCTACAGCCCGACCTAAGAAGGAGGGGTGAACGGGCCTCTGCGCGACAACTGGGAGGGGGTCTTCCGGCAGTACGGGGTCGACATCGTGTTCAACGGGCACATGCACTGGTACGAGCACTCCTACGTCCACGGGAGCCACCACGTCGTCACCGGAGGGGGCGGGGTGCCGCTCCAGGATCCGATGGAGTCCGTAGCGCCGGGGACGGTCTGCCGCCGCCACAATATCCTCCACTATGTCCGGGTGACGGTAGACGGAGACACGATGCGGGTCGAGATGATCCCTGTCGCCTCCATCTACGACGGTGGAGTCCACCCTCTGCCGGATGGGAGGCCGATCGACCCGTTCACCGTCCCCGCCTCCGACTGAAGCTCATCCGACCTCCTCGGGTCGCTCGGGGACATCGTAGAGGATGTCGTCGAGCGGATGGCGATACAGCCCCTGCTCCAACCGGTTCTGATCGAAGTAGTGTCCGATCAGACCGATCGAGCGGCCGAGGACGAACAGGGCGTTGAACGTCCCCATCGCGATCATCCGGTCGATTTCGTCATCGCCGAATCCTAGCTCCTTCAGGAGATCGACGAGGAGGACGCCGATGCACCCATCTACGTTTAAGATCAAGTTCGCCTTCTTCTTGGTCGTGACCTCCTCGACCGAGAGGGCGTAATCGAGGAGGGGGGTGGCGCGGAAGTTCTCCTTGGCAAAACCCTTCAGGATCTCGACCCGCTTGTCCGGGTTTTCGACCGTGTGGAGCCGATGGCCGATCCCCTGGATCCGGACGTTCTTTTTCTTCATCGCGTCCACGAACTCGCGCGGTGAGAGGTTGCTACGCAACCCGTACAGGAAGTGCTCCGCCGCCCCGTTCACCGCCCCGCCAAACCGGGGACCGATCGTCAGAATGCCGCTTACAAGCGAGGAGAGGAGGTCCTTCCCCGCCCGGGCAGCGACGATCGTGTTGTGCGCCCCGGAGACAGCAGGGCCATGGTCGGCGATGATCTGGATCACCATCTCGAGGAACTCGCGGGCGTGCGGCGGGATAACCCTCTTGAACCAGAGGAGGCCGATCACCCCGCCGATCCCGTATCTCTCTTCGATCACATCGTCGATCGGGACCCCGGCGTAGCTGTGCACCTCGCCCCGCTCGTCGCAAATGGTGGAGACGAAGTGGGTCGGCCGGCGGATGAGCCCTTCGGCAACCGCCTGTTTGTAGTCCATCGGGATCTGCGGCGGGTCGAAGTCGACCGCCGGCGTGATCGTCCCGTCCGCGACGAGCCTCTCATACGTCTCCTTGATGCGGAGGTGATAGTCATCGAACGAATCGGGGACGACCGCCCCTGCCTCACGGAGGGCGGCGTTCTTGGCATCAGCGGTTTCGATCTCGGAGCCGGCCTTCGCCCCGGCGTGGCCGAACTGGACCTGGCCGGGGAGGACCTTGGCGCACGTCCCTGTCACCCAGATCACGAGCGGCTTTTTGATCCGTCCGTCCTTCATGGCCTCAGCGATCTCGTACTCCGCCGTCCCGCCAACCTCGCCGAGGCAGACGAGGAGCTTGATCTCCGGGTTCTTCTCGTATCGGAGGAGATGATCGAGGAGGGTCGAACCGGGGTAGGCGTCACCCCCGATCGCGATCCCCTCATTTAGCCCATCGGTCGTACGGGCGATGATGTTGTACGCTTCGTTCGACATCCCGCCGGATACGGAGACGAACCCGACCGATCCTGGCCGATAGAGCTTGGCCATCCGGATGTTCTCCATCGTCCCGGCGGTGTTTCCGATCTTGAACGCCCCGGCCTTTATCCCGCCGACGGTCGCCGGGCCGATGATCCACTTCCTCTTCTCCTTCGCCGCCGCGGCGAGGATCCGCGCCTGGCGCTCCGGGACCCCTTCGGCGATCACGGCGATCGTCCAGATGGTATCGGCCTCGAGGGCCTCCATCGTCACGTCGAACGCCGAGCGCTGCGAGGCGAAGTTGACGAGGACGTCGGCCGCGGGGAAGAGATCCACCGCCTCTCCGATCGAGCGGATCCGGGGGATCCGGATCTCGCGGGTCCCCCAGAAGAACTTCTCGAACCCGCCCCGCTCCGGGGTGATCATCGCGACCACGCTCGGGGAGTCCCTACGACACATGTAGTCGAAGTCGAGCATCCGCTGGACGGCCCGCGTCTGCGACCCGTAGACGAACGCCTTCGTATCGCGGGTGAAAAGCTCGTAGTCCTTCATTTCTTCTCCTTAAGCGCGAGGGAGACGATGTGCGTCATGTGCGTCTCCGGCCCGTACACCTCGATCGGAACCCCGAGCTCCTCCCCGAGCCTCCGCATCTTCTCCAACCCCTCCTTGTAGTTCGGACCGCCGCGGCGGACGTAGATCTTGACCTTGTTCTCGACCAGCTTATCCCGGTATTCCTCAAGCGCCTTGATGATCCCGGTGAACGTCTTGGCGACGTCGGTGAAGTTGGCGATCCCGCCTCCGATCAGGAGGTACTTCGGCCTCCCCTCCGGGTCAGGGGTTCGGGTCATCAGGTCGAGGACCGTCTTCGCGTACTCGTAGGTCAGCTCGGTCGAGGGGTTCCCCGAGTACTCCCCGTAGTTGGCGAGCTCGTCCCCGAATCCGAGGTCGACGACCGTGTCGGCGTAGATCACGCTCGCCCCGCCGCCGGCGACCATCAACCAGACCCGCCCCTCCGGGTTGAGGACGGTCAGCTTCAGGCTTGCCCCCGTCTTCTCATCGAGGGAGGCGATGTAGGCCTCCTCTTCCGTCGGGGACGTGCCGAATGGCTTGGGAAACTCGATTCTTCCCCACTTCTCAGCGCACTGGAAGGTCGCGGTATCGTCGAGCTTCGCCACGGTATCGAGGGGGATCAGATCTCCGTCTACGGCGGCGACCGGGTTGAACTCGAGATAGGCGAAGTGGTAGTCGGCGTAGACCCGGTATAGAGCCTCGATAAACGAAGCGACCTTTTCTACGTTCGGGATGTCAGGGAGAGCCGCCGCGATATCATAAGCTGCGATATCTCCGAGGATTGGGACCTCGATCGTCATCACCGTATCCCATGCGTCCTCGATATCGACCCCCCCCTGCGAGGAGAAGTGGATCAGATCGGCGTCCCTGGTCGCGGTGAAGGCGAGGTAATACTCGACCTCGTGGGGGACGAACGGCTCGATCAGAAAGTGGGTCAGCCTACCTTTCGTCCCTCCGATCGTCACCTCACTTCCCATCCTCTCCGCTATCCATGCCTTGACCTCCTCGAACTGCTTGTCGATGCAGAGGAGGTCGTTCTTCCCCCGCTTGCCGAACAGCTGATCCGGCTTGGCGACGAGCCGCTCCGCCTTCAGCCACGGATGTTCAGCCTCGAGCCGATCGAGATCGGTCTTCGGCGTTACGAGGACGAGCCGCGCCCCGAAGTCGGGTCCCCTCCCTTGAAGCTCCGCCAGGGCCTTCCCCACCAGCCGCTTGGCGTCGTACTCGCGGATCCCCTTCTGTGCCATCTCTCTCCTTTACAGGTTGCGGACGATCTCCTCGCCGAACTCCGAGGCCTTGAGCAGGGTGGCACCCTCCATCTGCCGGGCGAGGTCGTAGGTGACCCGCTTGGAGGCGATCACCTTCCGCATAGCGTCGATTATCATGTCGGCAGCCTCGCTCCATCCGATGTAGCGGAGCATCATCACCGCTGAGAGGATGAGGCTCCCCGGGTTCGCCTTGTCCTTCCCCGCATGCTTCGGAGCGGTCCCGTGCGTCGCCTCGAAGACGGCGTACCCGGTCTCGTAGTTGATGTTCGCCCCGGGGGCCACGCCGAGGCCGCCAACCTGGGCGGCAGCAGCGTCGGAAAGGTAATCGCCGTTTAAGTTCATCGTGGCGACGACCGAGTACTCACGCGGACGGAGGAGCATCTGCTGGAAGAACTGGTCGGCGATCCGGTCGTTGAGGAGAACCTTCCCCTCGGGGAGCTCACCGTTGTACCTTTCGCTCAGCTCCTCCTCGGTGATCACCTGGGGATACTCCGCTCCGACCTCGTAGCCCCAGTCGCGGAACGCCCCCTCCGTGTACTTCATGATGTTCCCCTTGTGAACGAGGGTGACGACCTTTCGACCGTTCTTGATCGCGTACTCGATCGCCGCGCGGACGAGCCGCTTCGAACCCTCCTCGCTGATCGGCTTTATCCCGATCCCGCAGTTCTCGGGGAAACGGATCCGATCTGTAATCCCCATCTCGTCCCTCAACCAGCCGATCACCCGCTCCGCCTCGGCGGAACCGGCCTTCCATTCGATCCCGGCGTAGACGTCCTCGGTGTTCTCCCGGAAGAACACGACGTCGAAGTCCTCCGGCCGCTTCACCGGAGCCGGCGTCCCGAGATGGCGGACCGGCCGGACGCAGGCGTAGAGGTCGAGGAGCTTCCTCAAGGCGACGTTCAGGCTCCTAATCCCTCCGCCGACCGGGGTCGTAAGCGGCCCCTTTATCGCGACGAGATAGTCCCTGATCGCCTCCAGCGTCTGATCGGGGAGGTAGAGGGCCTGACGCTCCTCCGGGGGGATCGCCTCGATCTCCGCGGGGGAGAGCTCAGGGTGATCGATCGCGATCGCCTCGTCCCCGGCGAGGACCTTCAACCACTCGATCTTCCTTCCCCCTCCGAACGCCTCCTCCACCGCCGCATCGACGACCCTTAGCATCACCGGCGTGATGTCGACGCCGATCCCATCCCCCCGGATGTAGGGGATGATCGGGTGATCGGGGACACTCAGACCATCGGATCCCCGCCTGATCGGCGCGCCGTCATCCGGCGACGGAACGTAGTTGCTGCGCATCGTCTCTCCTTTTTGCCGCTTTGCTCCTATCGCGCTTCGAGCGCGTTGAGTTCCCGTGTTATATGCCTTCCCGCATCGATGAGGAGCTCCATCAGGCGCTTTCGCATCTCCCCCTTCACCCGATGAACCGGGGCAGAGACGCCGAGCGAGGCGAGGATCTGCTTGGATGGGGAGAAGATCGGAACGGCGATCCCCCGCGTCCCTTCGATCGCTTCGCCGTCGCTCTCTGCGAACCCCACCTTTCGGATCCGGGCGAGTTCCTTCCGGAGCGCGGCCTCGTCGGTGATCGTCGTCGCAGTGAAGCGGGGAAGCCCGACGTCAGCGATGATGTCATTCTGAATCCGCGGCTCGAGGAAGGCGAAGATCGCCTTTCCGGTCGCCGCCGCGTGAAGGGGATAGGTCTCACCGAGCTCGAACGAGACCCGAAGGGCATGGTGCCCATCGACCTTCTCCAGACAGACGCCGACGTGGCCGCGGATCCCGCAGAGGATCACAGTCTCTCCCGTCTCACGGACGACCCGTTCCATGTACGGGAGGGCGAGCTCGCGGAGCGGCTTGCGGGACATGCTCGCCGCCAACTCGATGATCCGCCGGCCGAGCCGGTAACCGTTCTCCCCCGGGGACTGTTCGAGGAGCCCGTGCCGCTTCAGGGCGGAGACGTATCGATAAGCCGTGCTCCGGGGAAGGTCGAGGGCCCGCGCGATCTCCCCCACCTGGAGGACAGGGGATGTATCGCTGAACAGCTCGAGGATCCTCACGCACTTCTCAAGCGTGTTCATCCGCCACCGGCTTTGTCTCAATATACGAGACAACGATTCTCATTTCGTGAAATGATAGCGGGGCGGGGCGGAAAGTCAAACCTTCGAGCCTGGACGAAACGGCCGGGCGCTATCCTCTCTTTGCGGTGTAGGAGAGGAGGCCGCCGGCCTCGATCATCTCGATCTCCCGCGGCGATAGGTCATGGCGGAGCGGGATCCCTTCGCCCTTGGTCCGGTTTTGCACCACGAGATCGCCGGTCAGGTCGGAGACGTCGACCTCGAGCACGTCCCCCTGGTCGATCCGGTCGGTGTCGCAGATGAACGGTATGATCCCGACGTTGATCAGGTTCGCCCGATGGATACGGGCGTAGCTCCTGGCGAAGACCGCCTTTATCCCGAGCTGCCACGGGGCCAGCGCCGCGTGCTCGCGCGACGAGCCCTGACCGTAGTTATCCCCTCCGACGATGAACCCCCCGCCCCTCTCGGCCGCGCGGGCGGCGAAGCCCTTATCCTCGTAGTAGAAGGTGAACTTGGCGATCTCGGGGAGGTTCGAGCGTAGATGCTGGGTGAGCGGCCCGGCCGGGAGGATCGCGTCGGTGGAGACCCCGTCCCCGAGTTTGATCAATGCCTCCCCTTTAAGTGGGGATTGAAG
>QMQL01000050.1 GCA_003650505.1 Candidatus Acetothermia bacterium
CGATGCGCGGGACGGCTCGTCGTTCCGCTTCGACAGGGCGCCGATCTGGACGAACCCGGCATAGGAGATCGGAAAGAGGCCGGCCTCCGCCCCGCCGGCGACGGCGGCGTCGATGAACCCGGAGCAGATCAGCTCGGAGGCGATCCCGATCGCGTGGGCCGAGCTGGCGCACGCCGATACGACCCCGAAGTTCGCCCCCCGCAGGCCGAACTCGATCGCGATCTCTCCGGCGACGGCGTTCGGCATCAGCCGCGGGATGAAGAACGGGCTGACCCGCCGCGGCCCTTGCTCGAACAGGACCTTGAAGTTGGCCGACATCGTCTCGAGACCGCCGATCCCGGTCCCGGCGATCACCCCGACCCGGTCCGGGTCGAGGTCCGCCGGATTCAGCCCTGCATCGGAGAACGCGAGTTTCGTTGCCACCAGCCCGAACTGGGCCGAGCGGTCGATCCGGCGCGCCCTCCTCCGGTCCATATGCTCGAGCGGGTCGAAATCGAGGACCGGCGCGCCGATCTTGACGTCGATCCCATCGAGATCGATGATGTCATCGACCCTCCTTATCCCGCTCTTCCCGGTCCGGAGCCCCTCCCAGAACGCCTCCTTCCCGATCCCGATCGGGGTGATCGGGCCGAGGCCGGTCACCACCACCCGTCTAGCCATGCCGCTCCTTCGTCCGCTCGAGGACGAGGAGGCGCCGGCGCTCCCCCTCGTTCTCCGGCCGGTCGCCGATCTCCGCCAATCTCCGTCTGACCCCCTCGAGGTCGATCTCCTCGATCGGAGTGGCGTCCTCGACGAGGACGCTGACCGTCCCGTCGTTCGATACGCGGAGCGCCCCCCCGTAGCAGGCGAGGGTCACCTCTCCATCACCGGTCTTGACCCGGAGCGGGGCATCCCCGACCGCGGCGAGGAGCGGGGCGTGCCCGTCCATGATGGCGAACTCACCGGTCGGGCTTTCAGCCACGACCATCGTCGCCTCTCCATCGAAGAAGACCCGTTCGGCCGATCGGACCTGGCAGTGCATTCGAACCTCCAGAGGTTTTGCCAACTATAGTCGAGGGAAGGGAAGGAGGGCAAGGAGAGGCTACTGATCGAGCCCCTCGAGGATGGCGGCGGTCCGGCTCGCCCCGATCCTGGTCGCCCCGGCCTCGATCATCGCGATCGCCGTAGAAGCGTCCCTGATCCCGCCGGCCGCTTTGACCCCGGTCTTGTCCCCGACCGTCCGGCGTAGGAGGGCGACGTCCTCGACCGTCGCCCCTCCCGGCCCGAAGCCGGTCGATGTCTTGACGAAATCTGCCCCTCCTGCCACGGCGAGGATCGCTCCGGCGACCTTCTCTCCCTCCTCGAGGAGGGCGGTCTCGAGGATCACCTTGACGAGGACCTCCCCCGGCGCCTTCCGCGCCGCTGCGCAGACGCCCCGGATGTCGGCGAGGACGGCTTCATAGTCCCCCTCCTTCAGGGCGGCGACGTTGATCACCATGTCGAGCTCTTCCGCTCCGGATGCTATCGCCTTCTCCGCCTCGAATCCCTTCACCTCGGCCGTCGTCATCCCGTGCGGGAACCCGATCACCGCGCATACCTTGACCGCGCTGTCGGCGGTCAGTTTCCGGGCGAGGGGAACGTGGCACGGGTTGACGCAGACCGATGCGACCCCGTAGCGGATCCCCTCCTCGCACAACCTCTCTACCCCCTCCCGCGTCGCCGTCGGGCCGAGAAGGGTGTGGTCGATCATCTTCGCCAGTTCTTCCCGTCGCACGATACCTCCTTTCCTAGTCCCCGGATCCCCGCTCGAAGAGGTGGAAGCTCCTCCCCCCTTCGTGGACGAGGCCAACGATCCTGTATCCGAGCGATAATAGCAAGGGATAGAGCTCCCGGGTCCCGAGCCTCCATCCCCGCGCCGCCGGGAGATCCTCCCGCCTCAGCCGGTCGAGATCGACCGGGATCTCGGTCAACACGTACGGCCGCTTCGGCGAATCGGCGAACCCGATTAGGGCGCGGAGGCCGGACGGTATCCCCTTCGTCTTGGTCAGTACCTCCATCTGGTCGAACGAAAGGTCGAAGTGCGGAAGCGGCCTCCCCTCTTCGAGGGCGCGGCGGACCCGGGGAGATCCGATCCGCCACTCGATACGGAGCCGGTCGGTGGCGAGCCCGGCGTTCAGCCGATCATCGAGCGTTCCAAGGGCGTTCCGCACGTAGTCCGCCGCTATCCCGCCGAGCTTATTGAACGCAAGATGCGATTGACCGCTCCTCAGCGGATCCATCCACCAGGAGACGCGAGCGATCCCGGCCTCGAGCAATACCTCGCGTTCCCGCAACCGGAGGAGGGTTCCGATCCCCTCGTTCCTGACCCCCTCCGCCACGGCGTGGATGTAGGTGAACCGGCCCTCTTCCCCCGAGTTCACGGAGACGATGTCGACGAGAGCTCCGAGTAACATCTCCCCCTCCCACGCGCCGAGGAGGAGGCCACCGGCCTCCTTTATCGCGGCGAGGATCGGGGCGGATAAGGCCGCCTTTGCCCGAGCCCCGAGGAGGGAGCGCTGGAGCGTTTCGCAGGCCCGCAGGTCATCGAGCGTCGTCAGGGGGCGGATGGTCATGTCCATCGGTCCGATCGGGTCCGTGTTCCCGCTTGTCGGCGTACATCTTCCGGTCGACCTCCTCAAGGATCGCCTGGAGGGATCGCCCCTCCCCGGGTGGACGCAAATAGATCCCGATGCTCAACCCGAGGGAGATCCCGGGTATCCCGGCCTCCTCCGGCAGCTTCGCGATCCTCTCCTTCAGCCGCTTCGCTACCATCTCGGCTTCCTCTCGGGTCTCGGGCATCAGGATGAGGAATTCGTCCCCGCCGTATCGGATGACGTGGTCGGCGGCACGGACGCTCTCGCCGATGACGCGGGCGATCTGTCGGAGAACGTCGTCCCCCTTCAAGTGGCCGAGCCGGTTGTTAACCTCCCGGAACCCGTCGATGTCGATCATCATCAGAGTCAAGGGGTGGTTGTACCGGTTGCTCCGGTTGAATTCCGCCTCGATGATCGAATTGAAGTAATGCCGGTTGTACATGCCGGTCAACGGATCGCGGATCGCCTGCTCGCGGAGGCTCTCCTTCGAGGCGAGGTTGGAGAGGGCGATGACAAGGTGGTTGGCGATCACTTCGAGTACCCGGCGATCTTCCTCGTCGAAGAAGCCGGGATCCTTGCTCTCGACGTTCAGCACGCCGTACAGCTCGCCGCTGAAGGTCACCGGGACGGCTATCTCCGATCGCGTCCCGGAGAACGCCTCGTAGTAACGCGGGTCGCGCCTCACGTCATCGACGATGGCGTAACGCCTGTTCCGCGCTACCCAGCCCACAATCCCCTCGCCGGGCGGGAGGGACCAGCCGATCTCCACACCCCTCTCTCCGTACGGTCCCCGCGCACCGGCGACCTTCAGATCCCCCTCGCTCCCCCCGAGGAAGAGGACGCTCAACTGGTAGTCGAACTGTTCGGCCAGGAAGTCGATGGTCCCTGCCACCACCTGTTCGACGGTCGAAGCGGCGGCGATCTGTTGTCCGAACCCGTTGATCAATCGGAGCGACTCCTCCTGCCTCAGAGCGGAAATGGCGATCGCCAGCTGGCTTCCGAGGGCGGAGAGGACTTCGAGATCCTGCCCACCGAACGCCGCCCGTCGCTGACTCTCCACCTCGATCACCCCGATCGGCCCCTTCCTTCCGATCAGCGGAACGGCGAGGGCCGATCTCATCGAAGTACGTGATCCGTCGTAGCGGTCGTCCCTTGTAACGTCGGGGACGATCACCGGTTCGCTGTGCTTGATCGCAAGGTGCGTGATCCCCCTCCCTTCGACCGGGATCCGCATCCCCCGCATCGGGATCTCGCCTGCTGGGAAGAACGGGTTGGCGGCGGCTCCGTGTTGGACCATCTCCGCGCCTTCCGTCAGCCAGATGGCGCAGAAGTCGTAATCCAGGTCGTCGCGGACGTAGAGAGCAGCCCGTTCACACAGGGCTCCGACGTCGCCGATCTCGGTCAGCCCCTTCCCCAACTCCCAGAGGCCGTGCAGTCGCCCCGACCTGATCTGAGGGATGGCGCCGCGGACCGTCCCGATCACCAGATCCTTCCCATCGATCCGGCGGATGACAACTTCCCGGGGCCGGGTTGTACCGTTGTTCCTGACGAACCGGCAGGACTCGATCTTGCCGATCGCGGCGGAACTCCGATCGAGTAGAGCCGCGATACTGGGTCGGTCCTCCTCCGCGACCAACCCCTCGAACGGCCTTCCGATAAGCTCGGAACGAGAACGCCCAAGCACGTCGAGGAACGCGGCATCGGCATAGCTCAACCTCCCCCCAACGAGGACGAACACCCCGACCGGATCGTGTTCGATCGGATCTCGGCAGTCACCCAACTCTGGTGGATGGGTTCGATCGGCGGCATCTCCGCGCATGGTCGATCACCTACTCCGATCCTGTAAGCTCCCGAATCTTCTCCTCGTCGCTCGTCCAGCTCGGCCTCACCTTGGCGATGAGCTCGAGGTAGACCCTCCTGCCGAGGAGCCGCTCGATGTCCGCCCTCGCCCTGGTCCCGATCTCCTTTATCATGCGGCCGCCTCTCCCGATCACTATCCCTTTCTGGGACTCCCGTTCGGTGATGATCTCGGCCTTGATCTCCACGATCCCGTCGTCCCGCTCGACGATCCACTTCACCCGGACGGCGATTGAGTACGGAACCTCCCGGTGGGTCAGCTCGGTCGCCTTCTCGCGGATCAGTTCACCGATCAGGAACTCCTCGCTCTGGTCGTACTTGACCTCGGGCGGGAAGAGGGGAGGGGTGACGGGGAGGTAACCGATCAGCGTCTCCAGGGCATCGTCGAGGCCCGTTCCCTCGGTGGCAGATATCGGGATCAGCTCGGCGAAGCGTCCCGTCTCCGCGTAGGCGACCAGGGTCTTCTCCAGTGCTCCCCGCTTGGCGATGTCGATCTTGTTCACGAGGAGGATGACCGGAGGGGTCTCCTTTCCGAGCCGTTCCATTATCTCTCGGTCGAAGGGATCGAGCCTCCCCCAGGCTTCGATGACGTAGATGAGGACGTCCAGGCCACGGAGGCTCCGGTAGGCCTTACGTACGATGTACCGGCTGAGTTTCGTCCTCGGATGATGGAGCCCGGGGGTATCGACGAACACTATCTGCGCGCGATCGGTCGTCAGGACACAGCGGATCCGGTTGCGCGTCGCCTGCGGCTTAGTGGATGTGAGGAGGAGCTTCTCCCCTAGAATGGAGTTTAAGAACGTGGATTTACCCACATTAGTCTGTCCCAAGACACCGACGAGGCCGGATCTGTATTCGTCCATCCTATCCTTCACTCTTTAGGGAGCTTCCCCCTGTTCCGCTTCATTCCCTTTGGGGTTAAATTAGGAGTATACTGTGCCAGAAGCCCGTTGTAAAGCGGTTCGGCGCCGATTATACTCTCGGCCGGGAGGCGGATGAACACCCTTATAACCAATATCGGGCAGCTGGTGACGCCGCGAGGGAGAGGGGCCCTCGCCGGGAGGGGGATGTCGGCCATCGAGGTCGAGGAGCGGGTGGAGATCCTGATCAGCGGCCCGCGGATAGCTTCGATAGGGAGGGGACACCTCCGTGATGGAATAGACGCGATCATCGATGCCGATGGTGGTGTCGTCCTTCCCGGTCTCGTCGATCCCCACACCCATGCCCTATTTCCACCCGGGGTTCGAGACGACGGACCGTTCGTGGAGACGATCGTCGAGAAACGGCTGAGAAGGGGGGTCGATCGAGCGCTCAAAACGGGAACGACGACGATCGAGGTGAAGTGCAGCCGCGGGGGCGAACCGGAAGAAGAGGTCTCGTTGTTGCGGAGGATCGAGCGGCTGAAGCGCTCGGTGCCGATCCGCCTTGTCACCACGTTTCTCGGCGCGCTCGGCCGGTGCGGACGGTGCCCCAGGGAGGAGCGCGTCTCCTCGCTGATCCGTGAGGTTATCCCGGCGATCAGGGGGCTCAGACTCGCCGAGTTCTGTGACGTCGCCTGTGGGGAGGGCGCGTACACAGAAGGCGAGACGAGGACGATCCTCCGGGCTGCGCGCGGAGCCGGTCTCCGGGCGAAGATCCACGCCGGGGAAGGGGAGAGGGCGGTCGGTTCGCTCGGCGCTGAGCTCGAGGTGACATCGGTCGATCATCTCTCCTCGCCGACCGACCGCGACATCGAGGGGATGAGGCGGACCGGGGTGGTCCCCGTCCTCCTCCCGGGGGCGGCGTTCTTCCGCGATCGTCCGTATCCGGATGCGCGGCGGCTGATCGACTCCGGCCTCCCGGTCGCACTCGGCTCCGACTGCGGCCTCGCCGGGTACGGGGTCGGATCGATGTGGTCGGTCATCTCCATCGCCCGGTTGAGGCTCGGGATGAGCCTC
>QMQL01000051.1 GCA_003650505.1 Candidatus Acetothermia bacterium
GCCGTCAGGGGCGGCGGTCACGCTCGACGGCGCTCCGTTCGGGACGACCCCGGTCGAACACGGCGGGATCGCGCCCGGAACGCACACCGTCCACCTGACGAAAGCCGGGTATTCGGATGAGACACGGCAGGTGTCGATCACCGCCGGGATGACGACGAGCCTGAACGTCCCCCTGACGGCGATCCCGAGCAACCAACCGCCGCACGCGGAGTTCAGCTTCTCGCCCGCATCCCCGACCGTCGGTGACGCCGTCACCTTCGACGCCTCCGGTTCGAGCGACAGCGATGGGAGCATCATTTCCTACTCCTGGGACTTCGGAGACGGAAGCACGGCGACCGGAGCGGTCGTGACCCATACGTTCACCGCCAGCGTCAGCTATCAGGTTACCCTCACCGTCACCGACGACGACGGGGCGAGCGATTCGACCACCCGGACGGTGACAGTGAAGCCGTCGGACGACATCGGCTGGGTCTCGCCGGTCAGCCACGACGACCCGGCCGACAACTGGGATCTCGAGGAGAGGGTGTACGACAACGATCCGCGCAAGACGTACGCCCGGCATTCGATCCCGCCGGGGGAGTGGACCTCGTTCCTCTACCTGAACGCTCCGGCAGGAGGCCTAACCTGCGATAGGATCAGGTTCATCATGAGCGATAGCAACCCGGTCTACAACCTGCTCATCATGGACGTCGATGCCTACCGGGACGGAGGGTGGGTCGACATCTTCGACGGAATGGCCGAGGAGCGTAAGTGGACAGAGGTCGTATTCGACGAGGGGCTCGTCACGCGGATGCGACTCCGGGCCAAGAACACGGCTGGAGGGCAGTGGGCGATCTACCTGTGGGAGGTCGACTTCCGCGACGCGACGATCCCTACCCCGTAAAACGGGGCCGGGACCGGTTTTGACGCCGAACGGGACCGCTTCTGCGGTCCCGTTCGGCATCACCCCTTCGAAGGAAAAGCAATCGAAGTGGATTGGTGCTAGAATAAAAACCCGGGTGGAAGTTGAAAGGGGGTAGATCATGAACAGGCTGGCGATCGTCAGCGCGCTTCTCATACTCGCTTTCCTCCCCGCGGTGGGTCAGTCCTCCTCACCCTGGGCCTGGGGACCGCTCCTCGGCGCAGTGGGGGAGGATTCCATCGCCGTTTGCTGGGAGACCTCGAGGCCGGTGAGCATCGACCTTCACTACGGCCTCGCCGAGGTGTACGACGCAGCGAAGACCTGGCAGGAGACCCTCACGTTCGACAAGCACGAGGGGCACGGTGAGGTCTGGCTCCGCGACCTAGTCCCGGGGGAGGTCTACCGGTATCAGCTCGTCGCATTCGAGGGGGACGCCGTCTACCCGAGCCGGATCGGAACGTTCCGCACATCGAGCGTGAAGCTCCGTTCGTTCTCGTTCGCCGTCTACGGGGAGACACGCTCGTTCCCCGATCGGCACAAGCTCGTCGCTAACACGATCGCGAAGGACGAACCGGAGGGGGCGTTCGTCGTCCACGTCGGCGGGATCGTCGAATCACCAACCCCCGAGCGGATGGCGAACTTCTTCTGGGCGATCGACGAACTCGGTCGGTCCCACCCGTATATCCCGGTGGTCGACGATCGAACCGCCGCCGCCGGCATCTATTACGAGGCGTTCGCCCTTCCGAGCGGAGGGGGAGAGGCGGACGAGGAGTGGTGGTCATTCGACTACGGGAATGCCCACCTGATCGGGCTCAACCCGTCGGTAGCGGAAGGGGGTGACGAAAGGGCCGATGAGCAACTCGCTTGGCTCCGGCAGGATCTCGCCGAAGCGGCCGGGAAGCTGATCGTGGTCTTCCTCTCCTCGCCGCTTCGCAGCTCTCTCTACCCATCGGGGGAGGACGAGACGCTCTGCTCGCTCTTCGAGCCGCTTTTCGTCTTATCCGGAGTGAGGACAGTGATAAGCGGCGGGATCAGCGGCTACGAGCACATCTACTCGAATGGGATCCACTTCGTCACTACCGGTGGGGGCGGAGCACCGCCGTCCGGCGCGCTCGGCCCGACACCACCGGGGGAGGTGTTCCGCCGAAGCGGTCTCCTTCATTACCTCAGGGTCACGATCGCTGATCGGGCGATGAAGGTCGAAGCGATACCGGTCGGCTCCGTCGCGGACGATCGGATACAACTCGCCCCGACGGGAAAAGCGATCGATGCGTTCGTGGTAAGCTCCTCGGATTGAGGGGGGAAGAACTGGTCGGGACGCCCGGATTTGAACCGGGGACCTCTTGCGCCCCATGCAAGCACGCTACCAGGCTGCGCCACGTCCCGGACCTCACCATGGTAACAACGCCCGGCCGCCAAGACAACCGCCGCTGTCGGGCGTGCTCAGTTAGAGTAGTTCCTCCATGTTCTCGGCCATCAAATTCCGCGGGTGGCCGTCGAACCGGATGTACCCCTCGCGATCGATCAGGAAGGTGTGCGGTATCCCGACCACCCCGTACAGACCCTTCACCGCCCTTGCCTCGGGGAGCGAACCCCAGAGGACCTCACCGCTCGGATATCCGTTCTCCTTCATCCAGCGGCGGATCTCCTCGACGGAGCTGTCGAGGCTGACGACGAGGAGGACGACCCCGCGATCGGCGTAGCGTTCGTAGAGGGCGTGCACCGCCGGGAAGGTCTCCTTGCACGGTCGGCACCAACTCGCCCAGAAATCGAGGATGACGACGCTCCCCCGGAAGGAAGAGAGGACCACGACATCACCGTTCAGATTGAGAAGCGAGAAGTCAGGTGCAGGCTCAAGCGGTCTCTCACCCTGAAACAGAACGAGGATGAGGATCGCTACAACGCCGATCGCAGCCAGGATACCAGCGTTCTTCATCAGACCCCCTCACAGGATGATGGGAGGAGTCTATCCAGGCTCGGAGGATGGAACAACGGAGACCTGCTACTTCGTCTGCGTCTTATCGAGGAGGTGATCCGCTAGATCAGAGAGCCCACTCGGCAATGGCAATTCCTGCCTCAGATAGGTCTCGACCGCCCGGTTCAGTTCCTCTTCGATCGTGCGATCGTTGACCGCGGCGAGGAGGGCGAGGCCTTCGAGCATCACCGCATCCAGGACATTCTCATCGCGCTGGGATTCCATCGATCCCTCCCCACGGTCGGTCGATGACCGACAGACTCATAGCGCAAACACCCCCCTTAGTCAAGCCCCCCTTGTCCCTGCACCGCTTCCGGTTCAATGGCGGGTATTTACAATCCAGAACCGTCTTTTCTCCCAGCGAACCCCTTTTCCCCATCTCGGCCGACCTCCGTTGCAAAGGGGTTTCCAACCGGATGGATGGAACTTCGTCACCCGGGCAATAGTCTCAAGAAACGATATCCCACAGGTATGATCCTTGAAAAGGACATTTGGAGGGTAAGGAAACCACAATCGGCTACCGGTATAATCGGGGGCGGAGGTTACGGCGCAAAGGAGGCTGTTCGATGGGTACCCCGCTCGCTGATTTCGCCCGTTCCGTCGCCGCCGCTTATCGGGATCTCCCCGGCTTCACCGCTACGGAGACGATCCGCGGAAGCGGGTTCGTGGAGAAAGGCCGGGTCTGGTGCGCCAGGCCGGAGCGGCTTGCGGAGGATTACTCGACCTATGAAGACCCGATCGCCGGGCTCGACGAAGCTCTGACAGCAGCCCGCGAATTCACCGGAGAAGAGCTGATCGGAATGACCATCGTTTACGACGGTCGGCTGACGTGGATACACGATCCGAAGGCGAACGTGGCGATAAGGAAGCCGTGGAGGTCGGTGTTTGAACCCCTCCCTGGAATCGATGCGGTCGGAGAGATCGGGTTCCTCGAGTGGCTGATCCGCGGCTTCCTCCTCCGCGACGCCGGGGAAGGGGAGGTTGGCGGTAGGAAGGCGCGCCTGGTCGGCCTGAAGCCGAAGCGACCGTACCGATCCCAGCTACTTACGAGCGTCTCATTCCCGATCAGGAGGGCGACGGTGGCGTTCGACCAAGAGACCCTCTTTCCTTTAAGGATCGCCTTCTCCCCCGGCCACGGCTCCGCCCTCTTCCCCCTGATCGGCCCGAACGGGGAGATAACGATCGAGTACACCGACGTCCGGCTGGGAGCCCCGGACCCGGAGACGTTCAGGTTCTCGCCGACGGAGGAGACGCGCGTCTTCCTGGAGGAACCGCTCGACCGGGAGGATCCGACCGGCCGCCTCCCGTTCCCCCTATCGATCGAGCCGCTATCGGAGGCCGGTTTCCGCCTGATCGAAGGGGGGACGGCGGCCGTCGACGAGAAGAACGGGAAGGGGTACTGCACCCTCCCCTTCGCCAAGGATGGAAGCGAAGGGTCGTCCCTCGTCACCCTCCGGGCCGGGAATTATCTATCGCGGAACATGAGCAGGAGGAAGTCCCTCGCCGCCGAGAAGGGAAAGCGGATCGAACTCGCCGAAAACGAGGGCTGGCTCCTCGATCGGCGTTCCCTCTTGGGGCTCGATCTGCCCGGAGAGAAGGATCACCCGCTCTGCGAGATCTCCTGGGGGAGGGACGGCCTGTTCCTGTTTCTGATCGGTGATGGGGTAGGGGAGGAGGAGCTGATATCGCTCGCCGAATCGCTCGATCGGGCCGGCTCGAACCCTTGACATCGGGCGGTCGTCGTAAGACCCTAGGGAAGAGATGATGACCGATCCCCGTCGCGAGATCGAGCGGCTCCGCGCCGAGATCGAGCGGCACAACTACCTCTACCATGTCCTCGACCGGCCCGAGATCTCGGATGCCGAGTACGACCGGCTCTTCCGCCGATTGATCGAGCTGGAGGAGGAGCACCCCGAGCTCGTCACCCCGGACTCTCCGACGCAGCGGGTCGGTGCGCCGCCGGCGGAAGGGTTCGCCCCCGTCCCCCACGCCATCCCGATGCTTAGCCTGGCGAACGCGTTCGACGAGGATGAGCTGCGCGATTTCGACCGGCGTGTCCGCGAACTCCTCGGGGTAGATTCCGTCCGCTACGTCGCTGAACCGAAGCTCGACGGCCTCTCGGTAGAGCTCGTCTATCGGGACGGGAGGTTCGTCCGCGGCTCGACCCGGGGCGACGGCCGGGTCGGGGAGGACGTGACGTCGAACCTGAGGACGATCAGGAGCATCCCCCTCCGCCTCCGTCCGGCGGATGGGACCGTCCCGGCCCTCCTCGAGGTGAGGGGGGAGGTCTACATCGAGAAGGCCGACTTCGCATCCCTGAACGAGGAGCGGAGGCGGGAGGGGCTCGCCCCGTTCGCCAACCCGCGGAACCTCGCCGCCGGCTCCCTCCGCCAGCTCGACCCGAAGATCACGGCACAGCGGCCGCTCAAAGCCTTCTTCTACGACATCGGGAGGGCGGAGGGGATCGCGATAACCACCCAGACCGCGCTCCTCTCGACCCTTCCGAGGCTCGGGCTCCGCGCGAACCCCCTCTACCGGGTCTGCGATGGGATCGAGGGGGCGATCTCCTTCTATCGCGAGCTGGAGGAGGGGCGCGATGCCCTCCCGTATGAGGCCGACGGGGTCGTCGTCAAGGTCGACGACTTCGCCGCCCGCCGGATCGCCGGCGAGGTCAGCCGGAGCCCGCGTTGGGCGATAGCCGCCAAGTTCCCGGCCGAGGAGGGGATAAGCAGGCTGGTCGACATCGAGGTCAGCGTCGGTCGGACAGGAGTCCTGACCCCGGTGGCGATCCTCGAGCCGGTCCGCGTCCGCGGGGTGGAGATCACGAGCGCCACCCTGCACAACGCCGACGAGATCGAGCGTAAGGACATCCGGATCGGGGACTACGTCGTCGTCCAGCGAGCCGGGGACGTCATCCCTCAGGTCGTCCGGCCGCTCCCGGAGCGGAGGACCGGGAAGGAACGCGCGTTCGTCATGCCGAACGCCTGCCCGGTCTGCGGCTCGGAGATCGTCAGGCTCGAGGGGGAGGTGGCGCACCGCTGCCTGAACACCGCCTGTCCGGCGCGGATCAAGCAGTCGCTCCTCCATTTCGCCTCGAAGGAGGGGCTCGACATCGACGGGTTGGGGGAGAAGGCGGTCGACCGGCTCGTCGAGCGGGGGCTCGTATCCCGGCTCGGCGACCTGTTCCGGCTCGATCGGGAGACGATCGCCTCCCTCGAGCGGTTCGGCCCGAAATCGGCCGAAAACCTCGCATCCGCGCTCGAAAGGGCGAAGAGGACGACCTTGAGCCGCTTTCTGTTCGCCCTCGGGATACCCGGGGTCGGATCCCATATCGCCGAGGTCCTAGCGAGGAGGTTCGGGACGATCGATCGGGTGACGAGTGCGACCGAGGAGAACCTGATCGCCATCCCCGAGATCGGGCCGGAGACCGCCGGGGCGATCGTCCGGTTCTTCGCCAACGCGGAGAACAAGAGGACAATCGGAGATCTCCTATCGGTCGGGCTCGAA
>QMQL01000052.1 GCA_003650505.1 Candidatus Acetothermia bacterium
ACGTGATCACCGCCCTGATGGACCACGGCGGCGGGACGCTCGAGGCGGTAGCGAAGCTCGTCGGCGAGGCCCTAGCCGTCCCGTTCCATAAGGTCGACGTCTCCCCGGTCGGGACGCGGGATACGGTCTATGACTGCGTCACCCACGCGACGCGCGGCGTCTACGCCGGCGGCGGGGCGGCCCTTAAGGCGGCACGCTCGGTCCGCCGCGAGATCCTCGAGACGGCCGGCCGCTACCTGAACGTCATGCCGGACGCGCTCGAGCTTATGTTCGATCCGGACGCCGATCAAGCGGTCGTCTACGCCCCGGCGATCCCGGAGCGGAGGATGACCCTGGAGGAGCTCGCCACCCGCTGCTGGAGCGAGAGCTGGAAGACGATCGCTGCTGTCGAGAGCTACCGGCCGACGAACTGCCCCCCGGCCTACGTCGCCGTCTTGGTCGAGGTCGAGGTCGACACTGGACCGGAAAGGTTCGGACGCTGAAGGCGGTCCTCGGATCCGACTGCGGTACGGTGATCAACCCGGCGATGGCGAAGGGGCAGCTCGAGGGCGGGCTCGTGAAGGGGGCCGGCTACGCCCTTCTCGAGGGATGCTCCTGGGACGCCTCCGGACAGCTTCGCTCACGCGGATTGCCGCTCGATGCCAAGATCCCCGGGTTCGCCGAGATCCCGCCGATCGATGAAATAGAGACCTTCTTCGCCGAGACCTACGAGCCGACCGGCCCGTTCGGGGCGAAGGGGATCGGCGAGGCGGCGATGAACCCGGTGGCGGCGGCGTACGCGAACGCGATCGCCGATGCGATAGGTGTAAGGTTCTACGAGCTTCCGATAACCCCGGAGAGGATCCTCTCCCGATTGGAGGAGGGATGACGAACACCCACATCATCGCAAGGAGGTTCGGCTACTTCCGCCCATCGTCCCTCGATCAAGCGATCGCCGGGCTGAGGGAGAACGCCGGAGCGCGTCTTCTCGCTGGAGGGACGAACCTCCTCGTCGACATAAAGCTCGAGCGGGCCGCTCCGGATCTTCTGATCGATATCAGCGGGATCCCCGGGATCGAGGGGATCGAGCTCCGATCCTCCGGGATCTCGATCGGTTCCCTGACGACGATAAGGACCCTTTCCACATCCGATCACCTCTGGAGCGGGTATACCGCCCTCGCCGAGGCGGCCGCCTCGTTCGGATCGACCCAAGTGTCGGCACGGGGGACGATCGGGGGTAACGTCTGCAACGGCTCCCCGGCATCGGATACCGTCCCCGCCCTCTTCGCCTTCGACGCCTGCGCGGCGATCGCCGGCCCGGGCGGGGAGAGGAGGGCCCCGATCGAGGATCTACTCCTCGGCCCGGGGTCGGTCGATCTGAAGGAGGGGGAGATCCTGACCGGGATCGATCTTCCGAGCCTTGAACGCTCGGGGAGCGCGTTTTTAAAGATCTCCCGCGTCCGCGCCGATCTCGCCAAGGCGAGCGCGGCGGTCGTCATCGTCCGGGAGAAAGAGCGCATCGCCGATTGCCGGATCGCACTCGGCTCGGTCGGACCGACCGTCCTCCGGGCGCGGAGGGCGGAGGCCGAGCTTGCCGGTAAGGTCTTCAGCGGAGACGCCGCCCTCGCCGCCGCCGAGGTAGCGAGCGAGGAGATATCCCCGATCGACGATGTCCGCTCGAGCGTCGATTACCGGAGGAGGGCGGTCCGCGCCCTCGTCTTCGACGGGCTGAACCTCGCCTGGGAGAGGACGGAGAATCCGTCAAGACCGCTCCGGGGGGAGCCGACCTCCCTCAGGGGCGATCCCGCCCCGATACGGATCGAGAAGGACGGGCGCGGGAGGATCCGGATCATCGTGAACGGTGAGGAGAAGGCGATCGATGTCGCTCCGAACGAGCTCCTGCTGAACGTCCTCCGCGAGAGGCTGAAGCTGACCGGCCCGAAGTACGGCTGCGGGATCGGGGAGTGCGGGGCGTGCACGGTCTTAATGAATGGGGTTCCCGCCCTCTCCTGCCTCGTCCTCGCCCTCTCCGCCGACGGGGCTCGGATCGAGACGGCCGAGGGGCTCGGAGCCGATGGGAGGCTCGATCCGATCCAGGAGGCGTTCATCGAGGAGAACGCGTTCCAGTGCGGCTACTGCACGCCGGGGATGCTCGTGATGACAAAGAGGCTCCTCGAGGAGATATCCGATCCCACAGAGGATGAGATAAAAGACTATATGAAAGGGAATCAGTGCCGCTGCACCGGGTATGCGAGCATCGTCCGCGCGGTGAAGCGGGCCGCTGAGAAAGGGGGAAGATGACGCTCCCGAAGTTCGAGCTTCACCGGCCAGAAAGCCTCGACGAGGCGCTCGATATCCTCGCTTCATCGCCGGGCGCGGTCCCGATCGCCGGGGGGACGGCCCTGATCGTCGACATGCGCGGTCGGAGGTTGAGCCCGCCGGTGTTGGTCGACATCGGCCTGATCGATCGGCTCTCCGGGGTAAGGATCGAGGGGGGAGAGGTCGTGATCGGGGCGGCGACGACGATAGCAGAGATCAAGGAGAGCGACCTTATCGCTCAGCACTCCCCGCTCCTCTCCGAGGCGTGCGGTCTCTTCGCCAGCCCTTCGGTCCGCAACCGGGCTACGATCGGTGGGAACATTGCCTACGCCTCCCCCGCCGCCGATACCGCCCCGCCGCTCCTCGCCCTCGACGCTTCGGTCGAGCTTGCAAGCGCCAGTGGGCGAAGGACCGTCCCGATCGATCGGTTCTTCCTCGGGGTTAGGAGGACGGAGAGGAGGGACGATGAGCTGATCACCGCGATCCGGTTTCCGATCCCGGCCGAGGGGACCGAAGGCCGGTTCAGGAAGCTCGGCCTCCGGAGGGCGGATGCGATATCGGTCGTAAGCGCCGCCGTCTCGATCGGCCCTCCCGCTGATGGAGGAAGGAGGGTGAGGATCGCCCTCGGCGCGGTCGCTCCCACCCCGATCAGGGCGCGCCGGGCCGAGGAGGCGTTGTCGGCAGGGCCGATCGACGAGGGTGCGATCCTTGCGGCGGCGGAAGCGGCCGCTTCTGAGGCGAGCCCGGTCTCAGACCTCCGCGGCTCGGACTGGTACAGGCGGGAGGCGATCCGGGCTCTCGTCCGGCGGCTCCTCCGCCCGGTCGTCGAAGGGAGAAGCGATGGATGAAAGGACGATAAGGCTGAAGATCAACGGGAGGGAGCGCGAGGTCTCGCTCCCGCCGAACGTCACCCTCCTCCGGGTCCTGCGCGACCTCGGCTACGTCGACGTCAAGAACGGCTGCGAGAAGGGGGACTGCGGGGCGTGCGCCGTCCTCCTCGACGGGAAGCTCGTCAACTCCTGCCTCGTCCTCGCCTGGCAGGCCGACGGGCGGGAGATCCTGACGGCGAGCGGCCTCGGGAGCATCGAACATCCGCATCCGATCCAGGAGGCGTTCGCCGACACCGGAGCGGTCCAGTGCGGCTACTGCACCCCCGGGATGATCATGGCGACCAAGGCCCTCCTCGATGTGAACCCGGATCCGAGCGAGGAGGAGATAAGGGAGGCGATATCCGGGAACCTCTGCCGCTGCACCGGCTACGCCCAGATCGTCGAGGCGGTGGCAGAGGCGGCGAGGAGGATCGCCGGAGGGGGTGATTCCGGATGATCGGCAAGGTCGAGGTGAAGCCGCTCCCCAAGGTCGATCTCCCTCCGCTCCGTCAGGTCGGTCGTCCGCTCCGGCGGGTCGACGCCCTCGGAAAGGCGGTCGGATCGACCGTATACGCCGCCGACTTCTCGATGCCGAACATGCTCCATGCCAAGGTCCTCCGGAGCCCGGTCCCCTCCGGGAGGATCGTCGGGCTGAACGTCGATCGGGCCCGCTCGATCCCCGGTGTTGCATGCGTCCTCACCGCGCGCGACCTCCCCGGTGCGAAGCTCTCGACCGACATGCCCGGCCAGACCGGGAGGAAGGAGAGGGCCGGATCTGCCGCCCCGGTCCTCGCGCGCGATGTCGTCCGGTTCCAGGGGGAGCCGATCGCCCTCGTCGCCGCCGAGATGGAGGAGATCGCCGAAGAGGCGATCGGAGCGATAGAGCTGGAGATGGAGGAGACCCCCGGTGTGTTCGACCCGGAGGAGGCGCTGAAGCCGGGAGCCCCGAAGGTCTACGGGGATGACAACGTCGTCGCCCGCTGGAAGATCAGGAAGGGGGACGTGGAGAAGGGGATGGCCGAGGCCGACCTGATCGTCGAGAACACCTTCCGGATGCCGTTCGTCGAGCACGCCTACCTCGAGCCGGAGGCAGGAGTAGCCTGGGTCGACGACCAAGGGGTGATCAACATCCGCGTCTGCACCCAGGTCGTCGAGCACTTCCGCTCGGTCGCCAAGGCCCTCGGGATCCCGCAGAACAAGGTGAGGATCCGCGGGACGATGGTCGGCGGTGGGTTCGGGGGGAAGGAGGACGTCACCGTAGAGATCTTCCTCGCCCTCCTCGCCCGGGAGACGGGAAGGCCGGTGAAGCTCGTCTATACGAGGGAGGAGTCGTTCGTCGCCCAGTCGAAGCGCCACCCGTTCGTCATCACCCACAGAACGGGGGTTAAGCGGGACGGGAGGATCACGGCGGCGAAGATCGATATGATCGCCGACTCCGGGGCCTATCCGTACCTCACCCCCTACGTCCTTTTATATGCGACCGCGATGGCGACCGGGCCTTACCGGATCGAGAACGTCTCGGTCGACTCCGTCGCCGCGGCGACGAACCAGCCGTTCACGAGCGCGTTCCGCGGATTCGGCGGCCCGCAGGCGGCCCTCGCCTACGAGCAGCAGATGGACGAGATCGCGAAGGCCGTCGGCCTCGATCCCCTCACCGTCAGGAGGGCCAACTACCTGAGGAGGGGGGACGAGACGGCGACCGGCCAGCGGATAGCAAGCGAGGTCTGGCTCGAGGAGACGGTGACGCGTGCGATCGCCGGCCTCGGGGAGCCGACCCCGTCCTCGAAGACGCGGAAGGTCGGCCGCGGGTTCGCCTCATATTTCCAGAGCTACGGCCGGATAACCTGGTTCCACGACACATCCCGTGCCTGGGTCGGCCTCGAGCTCGACGGGACGGCGACGATCCGCTGCGGGGTGCCGGACATCGGGGCCGGGCAGGCGAACTCCCTCTGCCAGATCGCATCCGAGCTCCTCGGCGTCCCGCTCGAGCGGGTCACTGTCTATGCGACCGACTCGGCGGTCACCCCGCTCGCTGGGACATCGACCGCGACGAGGCAGCTCTACATGTCGGGGCACGCCGTCCACAAGGCTGCATCCGCCGTTCGGAAGAACCTGTTGGATCGGGCCGCCGTTCACTTCGGGGTCGGTCCGGACGCGGTCGATCTCGCCGACGGGAGGGCATTCGTCAAGGGGGACGAGTCCCGCTCGATCGGCCTCGACGAGCTCGCCTCGCCCTGCGCCGCCGACGGGATCCCCCTTTCGACCCTCGCCCTGTTCACTGCCCCGTTCACCGACGGGATCGATCCGGAGACCGGCCAGGGGGATATCTGGCCGGACTTCACGTTCGGGGCCCAGGCGGTAGAGGTCGCGGTCGACATAGAAACCGGACAGGTAGAGGTCCTGAAGTCCGTAGCCTGCCACGACGTCGGTCGGGCGATCAACCCGGCCGCCGTCCGCGGGCAGATCATCGGCGGGAGCCATCAGGGGCTCGGCTACGCCCTGATGGAGGAGTACATCGTGAAGGACGGGATAACCCAGACCCCCTCTCTCGCCGAGTACCTGGTCCCCACATCATGCGACTTCCCGGCGACCGAGGCGATCATCCTCGAATCGGGTAGCGGGGTCGGCCCGTTCGGGGCGAAGGGGATCGGCGAGCCGGCCCTCACCCCGGCCGCGCCTGCTGTGGCGAACGCCGTCGCCGACGCGATCGGGATCAGGATCCACGAGGTCCCGATCACCCCGGAGCGGGTCCTCGCCGCCATGAAGAGGGGGGCTAGGTGGAGAGGCTGATCCTCACCGGGAACGAGGCGATCGCGCGCGGAGCCCTCGCGGCCGGGGCGAGCGTGATCACCGGGTATCCGGGTACCCCGTCGACCGGATGCATCGGTTCGATCATCGGGGAGGACCTCCCCGGAAGGCACGTCGAGTGGAGCGTGAACGAGAAGGTGGCGTTCGAGATAGCGACCGGCGCGGCGTGGGCCGGCCACCGGGCCATGTGCACGATGAAGATGTCCGGGCTGAACGTCGCCTACGATGCGGTGATCTCGGTCGCCTACTCCGGGACGAACGGGGGGCTCGTCGTCTACGTCGCCGACGATCCCGGGGCGAGCGCCGGGATGGCGGAGCAGGACACCCGCGGGTTTGCGATCATCTCCGATCTTC
>QMQL01000053.1 GCA_003650505.1 Candidatus Acetothermia bacterium
ATCACGTAGAACCCGAAGACGAGGATCAACCCGTAGACGAACCGGCTCACCGTCCTGACGATGACCGACATCCCACCGTTCATCGTTCGTCGTCCCTCAGCTTCCGGAACAGGGTCAGCACCCCGACGACGGCAGCGAACAGGACCGTTGCTTCGCCGAGGGTGTCGAAACCGCGGTAGTCGAAGACGATCGCCGTGACGACGTTGTTCGCTGCGATCTCCCTCTGCGCGTTCGCGATGAAGTAATCGTCCATCGTGGAGACGATCGGGGCCCCGAACGGCCTGATCGAGCTCGCGGCGAGGAGGAGGAACGCGCTCACGAACAGGAATGCCACGAACAGAGCGGCCTTTCTCATTCTTCCTCCTTCCTTCTCGTCCGGCGGACGGCGATGACGTAGATCGCCGTCGTCAACGCCGCTCCGATCCCGGCCTCGGCGATGGCGACGTCCGGTGCCTGCAAGAGATAGAACTCGAGCGACACCAGGAGGCTCGCTGCCGCCAGCGACAGGACAGCAGATATCAGGTCCTTGAACCAGACCGCGAGCGCCCCTCCGGCGACGATCAGAACGAGGACGACAACGTGTATGATGCTCTGCGCTGCGCTCATGAGCGGCCCTCCAGTCTATCCACCACCGCGCCCTTCGGCTTCACTCCGCTCCGATGGGCGGCGCGAGCGATCGCGTGCGACCCGGTCGGATTGGTGACGAGGAGGGCGACGAGCGCGACTATCGTGTGGATCGCCAACGTCTCGTGCGCCGCCCCTCCCCGGGCGAACCCGTAGGCGATGATCCCGAGCGCCGTGAAGATCGATCCGAACGTCGTGCATTTGGTCGCGCCGTGCAGCCGCGTGTAGACGTCCGGGAACCGGATCAGGGCGATGACGCCGAGCCCGTTGAATACCACGCTGATACCGAACAGGACGTAGATCAATCCGCCCATCACAATCCCCCCTCCAGGTAGCGCGCGACGTAGAGCGTTCCGACGAACGAGAGGAGCGCGTAGATGATCGCCACGTCTATGAACACCACCTCGTCGAACGCCGCCCCAAGGACGATCATCGTCGCGACGACGAGGGTGTTCATCGTATCCAGACCGACGACGCGATCGGGCGTGGTCGGCCCGAGCCCGACCCTGATCAGGCTGAAGACCATGAACAGGACGAAACAGGCACCAACGACGAAGAAAGTGATCGGATCGATGATCATTCTGCGATCCTCCTTGCCCACTTGGGGAACGACCCGCAGACCGCTTCGCAGGTCGGCTCCGTATCCTTGACGTTGATCCAGTGGACGAACAGATCGCCGGTTCCCTCATCGACATCGACCGAAAGCGTCCCGGGGGTGAGCGTGATGGAGTTGGCAAGCAGGGTGATCCCCAAATCCGTGCTCAATCCGGGAGAGAGGCGGACGATCCCCGGCCGGATCCTCCCCGTGATCACCCGGTACGCCACATCGAGGTTGGCGCGGGCCATCGCGAAGAAGAACGGGCCGATGAGATAGACGAGGAACGTCAGCCAGCGGAGCGGGTTGAGCATCCGATAATGGCTCTTACCCGATCTCTCCTTCTTGCTGAATACCACCCGTCCGGCGATCAGCCCGGCGATGAGGGAGAGGACGGCGCCCGTGATCAGTTCCGTTGCACTCCACTCCCCTACGCTCCCGCTTCCGAGTGTAAGCAGAAGATAGAAGAGGAAAGCAACGACCGCTGTAACCAAAATAGCGAGCATTCCCACCCTCCCGATACAGCAGTTTCAAACAGCCCGGCGGATTTTCCGTCGGGCGCGTGATGTTACAGGAGCGTCTGCGAGCCTGTCAAGAGGCGAAATGCAAGGCGATTCGATCAATCAATCACGATCGTATGGACGACCGTGTCCCCGTTCCCGTCGTCATCGGTGACGGTCAGACGGACGCCGTAATTCCCGGAGGAGGGGAAAGCGTGCAGGACGATCGGCTCGGTGGCATCGATCTTCCCATCGTCCTCGAAGTCCCAGGCGTAAGCGACGATCTCGCCGTCGAAGTCGAGGGAAGACATCCCGTTGAATTCCACTGGCTCGCCGGCGGGCGGAGCCTCGGGAGAGTGAGTGAATTCGGCGAGCGGGGGGAGGAACGTCCCCGGAGAAGCGGAGCCCTGATCCCCGCCGAGCTCGAGCGTGTAGGTGATGGTGTCGCTGTTCCCATCGTCGTCGGTGACCGTCAGGCTGACCTCGTGGCTACCGGACGCGGCGAAGACGTAGCTCGCCGTTTTACCGGTAGCGTCCGTCTTCCCGTCACCGTCGAAGTCCCACGCATAGGAGACGATCTCCCCGTCCGGATCGACCGAGGACGAGCCGTCGAAGAAGACCGCGTTGCCCGCATCCGGCTCCTCCGGCGCATACGTGAATTCGGCCGTCGGGGGCTGGAAGGTGATCACGACCTCGGCCGGCCGTATGTAGCCGCCGAATGATACAACCAGGGAGGGACCTCCACTCAGATCGAGCGTGACCTCTTCGGTCGTGGTGTAGACGAACCGATCCGGGAGGCTCGCCCGATCGAGGAAGACCCTGTAGGAGCCGGCCAGCACCGCGGGGAATCCGTATCGCCCTCCACCGTCGGTTCGAACGTCCCAGCTCGTCCCATCGTCCCTCTGCAGGATGACGCGGACGTCCCCGAACCCGTCCTCCCCGTCATCACGCTCGCCATCCCGGTCGGCGTCATCGAACACGAACCCGCTCACCGCGGCAGCGGGGAGAAGCGGGAGATCGAGTGAGACGGTCTCCCCGGCCCGGAGGTCGACCTCGACCGGCCCGACATGAACCGCGTCGGGGGGGAGCTCGCTCGCCACCAGCTCATACGCCCCCGGCCGGAGCGGCGGAGTCCGGAAGAAGCCGGACTCGTCCGTCGAGACTTCGATCCCATCGGCCCCGATCACCGCACCGCCGACCGGGCGATCGGCCGTGGTATACGTCCGATTGCCATCGAGGTCGACGAACAACCTCCCCTCGATCCTCCCCTTGGTCTTCAGGAACGGAAGGGGAATATCGAGGTCGGCGTTGAACGTAACCCCGAAGCCGAACGAGGGCGGGGAGGCGTCGCCGCGATCCCAGCCGAACGTCCCATCGAACGTGATCCTCAGCCTATCGGTGAACTGGACGGTCAGGGAGACCGAGAGGTCGAACCGATCGGTCTCATTCTTCAGCCCGATCGACGCCTCGTGCAACGTCCCCTCCGGCCGGAAGGTGAGGGAGACGTCGGTCGATCCGGAGAGGACGAGGCCGCTTGCTACATCGCGGAGCGACTCCTCGGTCAGTTGGAGGAAGAGGTAGAACGAATCGAGGGAGAGTCCGGCCCCTTGGCTGTAGGTCAGGGTCCGATAGTGCGTCCCGAGGACGCGATCGATCCGATCGGCTGCCTTGGCACTGAACGCATACGGGAAGACACCGGCGCGCTCGGAGATCCCGACCGAGATGAGGAGGTTGATCTCGCTCTTTGCCGCCGGATCGCTGTAGCGCTCCCACGCGAATTCGGTCGTCGCACTGAACGTCGGACCGTCCTCGATCGGCTCGGCCTGCAGGTTGAGTCCGAGTCGGTCGGTGATCGTCGTCTCAGTGAGAGGATCGGATATCACATTGCCCCGTTCGTGCGACAGGGAGAGGCTGAGCGAGAGGGAATCCGTCCTCAGCCTCTGGGAGAGGCCGATCCCGGCGGTATCCTGCCCCGAACCGGGGAAGAACGTGCCGATCGAGAACGCCTCCCCCCCCAGGAAATACCCTTCGGTATCGATCTCAGTGCGGAAGAAGAAGGCGTGGCTAGTCAGTCGATCGTCGAGCCCGAACGCCCCCTCGGCGCGGATCGACCAGTCCGGTAACGGCTCGGCCTCCGCCGTGGCGCTCCATATCGCCTTTCTCGAGGTCGCCGTCCTGAGGTCGAGGTAGTCGATCCCGACGTTGGTCGCTTCCGGCCCGAGGGCGATCCGGCCGGCGAAACGCGCTTCGTCCTCCCTGCCGCCTCCGATCAAGACGAGATCGTAGTAGTCATCATCGATCTCGACCCTCCCCCCCGTGCACGAGAGGCTGATGAGGTCGGTCAGGCGTTTCGATACGTTCCCGATCCCGTAGGAGGTCGGCTCCCGGCGATAGGTGATCGAGTAGTAGCCGACGTCGAGGGGATCGGGGCCGAAGGGATCCGAAGCGCTGAGCGAGAAGGAGAAGAACCCATCGAGTAGTCGCCCGGAGAGGGAGAGGGTAAGCCTGCTATCGAAGGAACCGGCGAAGACGTCCTTGTCGATCGATAGCCGTACCCGCCCGGGGAAGGTCTCGATCAACGTCCCGCCGACTTCTCCCGGTCCGGGGTGGAGGACCGTCGTCGATACGCTCGCCTCGTCCCTGACCCCGGCGTACAAGGTGGAGCCGACCGTGATCGTCAGGACGTCATGCCCCGGCGTCGCGTCATCCGGTATCCTCAGGCTCACGCGGATCGAAGCCCGCTCCAGGGGAGCGAGATCGAGCCTCACTGCCGAAAGGGCCAGGGGAAACCCGAGCGAGGAGCTCGCCTCTATCGCGAACGAATCCTGGACGTTCCCCCGATTGATGACGGTTACCTCATATTCGATCCTTCCCCCCGGAACCGCCCTCTTCCCGGACGGGGGGATCACTTCCACCTCGTTCAACGGCGACACGTTTATCCCTGCGGTGACGGTCGCGCTGTCGGTCGGATCGCCCTCCGAGGCAGCGGTGAATCCGATCTCGTACTGACCGGAAACGGCGCCGGCAGGGACGGTGATCGTTGCGAACAGGGACTCCTCCTCACCCGCGGATAGAGTGAGCGAATCCGGCGTACCATGGACCTCCCAACCGGCCGGTGCGGCGAACGTAATCTCGAAGCTAGCGGTAGCCGTTCCCTCATTTTTTACAGCGAAGACCACTGTGGCGAACGATCCTGGAGCGACCTCAGTAGCAGAAGAAAGAAGGCTAACTGAAACGCTAGCCGAACAGGAAAGAGCATAAACAATAAGTATGACAACAGCACAGGCGGCTGCTGCCCTGATACCGCTCGCTCGCTCCACCATAGTCGAAGAGAGGCTAGAGGGAGGATACGCTAAGTGGAAGGACCGGATTTGGCCAGGGGAAAGACGTTTGTCCACTCGATCGGTGCCCTGGTTCCCTCCGCGCCGGATGAACCGAATGTCCCGTCCGCCCCGGTCACGCGGCTCGCTCCACCTCATCGGCGCCCGCTACGGTGGCACGAGGTAAAGATGCTGGATGCTTGTCTTACCGAGGAGATCATAGTCCGAACCGACGACCGCATCGGCGTACTCGCCGCTGTAAGCCGCATTCTAAGCGACATGGGGATCAACCTCCTCGCGGCCTGCGTCCGGACCGAGGGGGAACGGGCAGCGATCCACCTCGTCACCACATCGCAGACCTACGCCCGAGATGCCATTAGGGAAGCCGGATTCTCCGTGGCCGAGCGGGAGGTGGTGGTGATAGAGCTCCCGCATCATCCCGGCTTCCTCTGTCGGGTCATCGAAGCGCTGGCGAGGAAGGGGATCGCGATCGAGGAGCTGTACGCCACGGTCCCCGAAGGAGGGACGACCGGCCTCGTCGTGTTCAAGACGTCCCACAACAGCAAGACGGTCCAGATGCTCCGGAAGCGCTGAGGGACAGAGCGTCCGCTGCTCCTAAAGGGGCACCCTTACCACCGAATCTTCGCCCCCTCTTCACACCTCCCTCACAAACGAAGGGTAGCCTGCAGATGGTCTTGATGTGAGCACATCTCGCACCCCCGATACCAGCCCTCCGGGAGAGGGGCCCACGTGGCCCCTCTCCCATGGCCTCAAACCCCTCAAGCGATCCGGAGGCTCCGGAGCCGGTCGATCGCCGCTGCGATCTCGTAGCGCCGCGGCCGGGCGAAATCGCCCGGGTGCTCGCCGGCCGAGGAGCGGGGGGAGAGGACGTCGAGCCCCTCTCGATCGAAGGTCTCCTCCAACCGATCGAGGATCACGGGGATCGTCGCCCCGTCCATCAGCTGGCTTGCAGCGAGCTGGATCGCCATCCCGATCGCCCGCGTCTGGCTCCTATCGACGATCTGCTCGACGGCACGAAGGTCGATCAGCGATCTTCCGAAGAGGATGGTATCGATCCCTCTTGCCTCGATCTTCACCGGTTTCTTTCCGCG
>QMQL01000054.1 GCA_003650505.1 Candidatus Acetothermia bacterium
CAACGATCCTCCCCCCGTCGATCCCGATGTCGGCCGACCGGGTCGAAAGCGGGGTGACAAGCGTCCCTCCTCTGATCACGAGCTCGTGCATCGGCCTCAACTCCCTTCGCTACGCGCATCTTGCAAACCGGTCAGACTGCATGATAGCATTACGGGACGCGGCGCACAACGGAAACCCGATCAGGGAGGATGAGATGATCGATCTTACGATCAACGAAGAGCAGTTGGAACGGACGGCGCAGCGGGCGCGGGAGCGGGGGATCATCGTCCCCACGTTTGCCCAGATGAAGGACCCGGAGAAGATCCCCCAGCCGGTAAAGGACCGGCTGAAGGAGGTCGGGCTGTGGGACCTTCACCCGCTGAACCTGTTCCGGATCACGTGGAAGAACGAGCCGGTGAAGGACGGAGGCGGGTTCGACGGGGTGAATTACCTCGAGATCCCGCGCGAGCTGACAGGGATCCGGGCGCGGATCATATCCCTCGTCGGGAAGTGGTTCCCGACCGGGGCACACAAGGTGGGGGCGACGTTCGGATGTTTGGTCCCGCGCCTTGTCACCGGGCAGTTCGACCCGACGTTCCACAAGGCGGTCTGGCCGTCGACCGGGAACTACTGCCGCGGCGGGGCGTACGACGCCAACCTCCTCGCCTGCAAGTCGATCGCCATCCTCCCCGAGGAGATGTCGCGCGAGCGGTTCGAGTGGCTGGCCAAGGTCGCCGGCGAGGTGATCGCCACACCCGGGTGCGAGTCGAACGTGTGGGAGATATTCCAGAAGTGCAAGGAGCTTCAGGCGACCCGGGACAACATCATGACCTTCAACCAGTTCGACGAGTTCGGAAACCACCTCTGGCACTACGACGTCACCGGGCGTGCGATGGAGGAGGTGCTCCGAAAGGAGCTCGGGGAGGACGGGGACTACGCCGGGGTCGTCCTGACGAGCGGCTCCTCCGGGACCCTCGGCTGCGGTGACTACCTGAAGGAGGTCTACCCGACGAGCAAGATCGCGGTCGGGGAGGCGAAACAGTGCCCGACCCTCCTTCTGAACGGATTCGGCGGACATAGGATCGAGGGGATCGGGGACAAGCACGTCCCGTGGATCCACAACGTGCGCAACACCGATATGGTGATCGCCATCGACGACGAGGACACGATGAGCCTGATCCGCCTGTTCAACGAGCCGGCCGGGCACGAGTATCTGAGCAAGCAAGGTGTGCCGGACGACTTCATCGAGAAGCTCGACCTCCTCGGAATCTCGAGT
The DNA here is from genome assembly GCA_003650505.1 of Candidatus Acetothermia bacterium. GTDB lineage: Bacteria > Bipolaricaulota > Bipolaricaulia > UBA7950 > UBA9294 > B2-G16. The sequence continues at coordinate 1,257 of QMQL01000054.1, forward strand.
GTGGGGAACCTCCTCGGCGCGATCAAGTTCGCCAAGTTCTACGAGCTCGACGAGAACGACGTCGTCCTCACGGTCTTCACCGACTCGATGGAGCTCTATGGGTCGCGGCTCAAGGAACTGGAGGAGAAATGCGGACCTTATTCGAAGATCGACGCGGCGATCGATTACCACCGCCACCTTCAGGGGATAACGACCGATTGGATGGCCGAGCTCGGCTATTGGGACCGGAGGAGGATCCACAACCTGAAGTACTACACCTGGATCGAGCAGATGGGTAAATCGGCCGAGGAGCTCGACGCCCAGTGGTACGACTTTCCCGGCTACTGGGACCGGATCCACGCCCTCGTCCCGGAGATCGACCGGCTGATCGAGGAGTTCAACGCGCAAACCGGCCTTCTTTGAACGGGAACAAAGAGGATAAGGAGATAACCGAACCCGTGCGATCCACCGAGCTCCTCTCTGCGGTCCTCGCATCCCTATATGGGGAGCGATCCCCGGTGATCATCACCGGCCCGATCGGGGCGGGGAAGACGACCGCCGCACTCCGGCTCGCCGCCGCCCTCAAGGGAAGGGGGGTCAAGGTCGGGGGGATCGTCGCTCCGCGGTTGACCGATCGCGGAAAGACGGTCGGGTACAGGATCGTCGATCTTTCGAACGGGGCGGAGCACCGGTTCGCTTCCCTAGAACCCCCGGGGATCCCGGTCGGCCGGTTCTTCGTCGATGAAAGCGGGCTCGATTTCGCACGTCAGGCCCTCTCGCGCGCCGAACGGATGGAGGTCGCCTTCGTCGATGAGGTGGGGAGGATGGAGCTTCGCGGTGATGGGCACGCTGGAGCGATCCGCCGACTCCTTGCCGCCGATGCGCTCCCCGTCCTCACCGTCCGCGACGAGTTCCTCGATCGGGCGATCACCGCGTTCTCCCTCGAACGCGCCTCCGTATTCCGGGTCAGCCTCCCGCTCGAGAAGCGGAGGAACGAGCCAAAATCGGGAACAGAAGAGGCCCTGTGGAAGATCGTCGATACGATCGGGTTTCCGATCCTGATCACCAAGGGTAAGGACGGCTTCCCCCACGTCCGGCCGATGCGCCTCCTCGAGCGGGAAGGGACCTCATTTTGGTTCGCCACCTCGGCCGGATCGGCCAAGGTGGAGGAGATCGAAGCCGATCCCCGCGTCGGCCTCCTATTCGTCGACACACAACGGTTCAACTACGCGATCGTGCGGGGGAACGCCCAGCTCGTCCGCGATCCTGACAGAGAGGTAAGGCTCTGGGAGGAGGATTGGTGCGAGGACTGGCCGGAGGGGCCTACCGATCCCGATTACTCCCTCCTCCTGATCGAGGGGAGGGAGGGGTCCTACCACCGCGGCCTGACCGGAGAGTCGGGCGAGGTCACCCTCGATCCCGGATAGCCCGGGTTGAGCGGAGGGCCGATCGGGCTGTAGGATAGGAGCGGATCTTCCGGGAGGGTTGATATGGATTGGTGGCTGCTCGCTGTCGGTTTCCTCGTCGGCGTCGTGACAGGCGCGGTCGGCGCCCGCTTCCGCCGGGGGCGGGTCGAGGAGGGGGAGGTTCGCGCCCTCCGCGAGGAGAACGAGCGGCTCCGGCTCGCCGAGGTCCGGCTGACCGAGGAGCTCCGCTCCGAGCGGGAGAAGCTCGGCTGGGTCGAGTCGGCGAAGGAGACCCTCCGCGAGGCGTTCACCGCCCTGGCGCACGAGGCGCTCGTCTCGAACGCCGACCAGTTCCTCTCCCGCTCGCGCGAGCAGCTCACATCCCTCCTCGATCAGTTGAAAAGCGACTGGGGGACGCAGAAGGAGGAGCTGAAGGGGCTCGTCTCCCCGCTCGAGAAGTCGCTGTCCGCCCTCGAGGGCGCGGATCTGCCCGACGAGGAGAAGCGGGAGGGGGCCTATAGGAGCCTCGAGCGGCACTTAAGCGAGCTCGGAAAGGCCCAGTCTCAGCTCCATCAGACGACGATCACCCTCGCCCAGGCCCTCCGCTCGCCGACGATCCGCGGCCGCTGGGGTGAGGTTCAGCTCCGCCGCGTCCTCGAGCTCGCCGGGATGACCGAACACGTCGACTTCTCCGTCCAGGTGACGACCGACGAGGGCCGGCCGGACGCGGTCATCCACCTCCCGAACGACGGGATCCTCCCGATCGACGCCAAGACGCCGATGAAGGCCTACTTCGACGCTGTCGAGGGGCCGGAGGAGCGGGCGGCGGAGATGCTGGCGGCGCACGCCAAGGCGATGCAGGCGAGGATCCAGGAGCTCGGGAGGAAGGAGTACTGGAACCAATTCGAGCGGTCCCCGGAGATGGTCGTGATGTTCGTCCCGAGCGAGGCGGCCCTCGCCGCCGCGTTCCAGCGGGACCCAAACCTCCTCGAGTACGGTATCGACCGGAAGGTCCTCGTCGCTACCCCGATCATCCTCCTCGCCCTCCTCCGGTCGGTCGCCTACGGCTGGCAGCAGCACCGGATGGCGGAGAACGCCCGCGAGATCGCAAACCAGGGTCGGGAGCTGTATCAGCGGATCATAAACGTCCTGAAGCCGTTCCGCGATCTCGGCATCCACATCGGCAAGGCATCCGATGCCTACGACCGGGCGATCGCATCCCTCGAGCGGAGGCTTCTGCCCTCCCTCAACCGGTTCAAGGAGCTGAGCGCGATCGATGAGGAGCCGCCGGAGCTGAGCCCGCTCGACCGCTCCCCCCGCCTCCCCACCGATGGGGACGGGGAGGATTAACCCGGGATGATCCCGCTGATCGGCGTGACCTCGAGCCCCTCCTGCCGGAGTCGATCGATGTAGGGGTTGATCCCGATCGAGTCGCTCGCGATGTGGCCGGTCACGATCAGGTTCTTCTCCTCCCCGTACTCCTCGACGAGCCTTCGGCTATCCTCCGGCCGGCAGTGGATGTAGATGACGGTGTCGACCCCGTGATCGAAGTAGGCCTTGGCGACCGGGTATCCGCCGTTCGTCCCCGCCCCGTGGGAGACGACCGCCCGGCCGATCCGGTTCTCCTTCCTGCCGAGGCGGACCTCGATCTCCGTCATCGCATTGCAGAACTCGTCAAAGGAGGTGTAGAGGTGATCGATCAGATCGGCGACCGTCCTTCCTTCATCGAGCGAGCCGACCGCCTCGGCCATCCTCCTCCGTCCGATCTCGTCGAGCGGGGTGTGGATGTTCATGTAGGCTAGATCGAGGAGCCGGGCGATCGATGGTGAGTGATCGTAGTTTCCCATCGAGGCGAGGATCCGCCGCGCCTCGATCGTATCGGCGAGGGCGGAGAGGGCGATCTCGGCCGGGACCCCGGCCCCGATCATCTGATCGACGTGGCGGAGGAGGACCTCGTGGTAGCGGAGGGCGGCCGATCCGCCGATCGGATGGTGGGAGATCGCGACGTCGTAGCCGAGGTCGCGGGCGAGCTTCACCTCCGCTCCCTTGATGTCGATCCCGATCAGGACGCGCCTTATCCCGTCTCCTTCGTGGTAGATCGCGCTGTCTCCCGGGATCTCGTCGAGGCCGGCCATCTCGAGCGCGATATCCATCAGTCGTTTCGTGTCCATAACTACCTCCCGTTTTCCGGCGATATCGGGGTGAACTCCCGCAAGTTCGAGCCTCCGATGAACTCGCGGAGGATCGAGTTGCCCGGGATGTTTTCGGTCGAATACGGATCGAACCACCAGAGGAAGGCGAGGAGCCGCTCGGCCTCGACCCTGAGCTTCGGATCCCGCACCTGGAGGAGGTATGGCTCGGCGAGCGGCTTCAAGACCGCGATCTCGTAGCTCAAGGCGGAATTGAACATCACATCCGCCTCCTCCTGATAGGGGAATATGTTCCGCTTCTCCCCCCTCCGGACGCCCTCCCAGATCCCGAGCGTCTCCTCGGCCGAATAGCCCCGGTAGACGGCGTCGCGGACGAGCCGGCGGAGGAGCCGGGTGTCGGTCGTCGAGACGCGGTTATGGATGTCGAGGTTCAGCTGGGTCAGGGCGCTGACGAAAATCCGAAAGCAGTCCCTGGTCGGCGCCCCCTCGAGGAGATGCGGGTTCAGTCCGTGGATCCCCTCGATCACGAGGACCTGATCCTTCGCCAGCCTGACGGTCGGGCCGTCCTCGCGGATCCCGAGGCGGAAGTTGTAATGTGGGAGGGTGACCTCCTCCCCGTGGAACAGGCGACCGAGATCCTCCTGAAACCGGGGGACGTCGAGGGAGTCGAGCGAGTCGAAGTCGGCCTCGTCCCCGAACTTCTCGATCAGGTAGGAGCGGGGATGGAAGTAGTCGTCCATGGTGAGCGGGTACGGCCTGATACCGCCGGCGAGGAGCTGGATCGCCAGGCGCTTGGAAAACGTCGTCTTCCCCGATGCCGACGGTCCGGCGATGAAGACGAGCCTGACCCCGCCCTTGTGCCGCTCCAGGATCTGGTCGGCGATCTCCGCCACCCTCTTCTCATGCAGGGCCTCGGCGACGAGGATCACCTGCTCGATCCGCCCGCTCCTTATCGCATCGTTCAGCGCCCCGACGTTCCGCATCCCGAGGAGGGAGAGCCACCTCCCGTACTCGTCGAACACCTCGCGGAGGGCGGTGAACTTCTTCGGCGGGAGGAGCTTCGTCGGGTCCTCGCGGCGGGGGAAGCGGAGGATGAACCCGTCGGCGAACGGCTCGAGGGCGAACGTCCTCAGGTATCCGGTCGAGGGGACCATATACCCGTAGAAGTAGTCGGAGACCCCGTTCAGGGTGTAGAGGTGGAGGTGATCCATCTTCCGCTGCTCGAACAGCCGCGCCTTCCCCTCCTCCCCGCGGTCGGCGAAGATCGCCGCCGCCTCATCGATGGTGCAGCGGCGGCGGCGGATCGGGCAATCCTCCTCGACGAGCTCGGTCATCCGCGCCTTGATCCGGGAG
>QMQL01000055.1 GCA_003650505.1 Candidatus Acetothermia bacterium
GCCGATCTCTTTTGCTTTTTGCGGGGTCAGCGAAGTGTACTCACGCCCGCAGATTTTCACCGATCCCGACAAGATGGGATCCACCCCGAAAAGAGCGCGTCCGATCTCTGTCTTCCCGGCGCCGACCACCCCCGTGATGCCAAGAATCTCCCCTTGTTTCAGCGTAAAACTAATCGGTTTCTGTAATCTAGGAATCAAAAGCTCGGTTACTTCGAGCGCGACCGCATCAGACACTATGTGTTCCAAGACCCCCGCATCCCTGATTTCTCTGCCGACAATGGCTCTCGATAGCGCCTCCACCGAGGTTTTCTCTGTAGCGAAAGTATCGATCAGGGTACCGTCTCTCAACACAGAGACACGGTCAGCCAGCTCGAAGACCTCTTCTAGATGGTGCGAGATGTACAGAACCGTTACGTGCCTTTTTTTCAGATCTCTCACAATATCAAAGAGGGTGGTTATCTCTGCGCGAGACATCCCAGTGGTCGCTTCATCCATTATCAGGAACTGAGCGTTTAGGGAAATCGCCTTCAGAATCTCAACAATACGTTTCTGACCGAGCCCCAGCTCACCGATCGGCGTGCTCGGGTCGATCTCCACTCCGAACTTCTTCAGCAACTCTCCCGCCTTGGTGCGAATGCTCCGGGATCTAAGCCAGCCTAGCCTGCCGCGGGTCGGCTCATTCCCAAAGAAAAGGTTGTACATGACCGGGAGTTGGGGAAAGAGGTTGACCTCCTGGTAGATCGCTGCGATGCCGATTTCTCTTGACTGGACAGGATTCTCGATCGTTTGCTTCTGTCCATTGAACCAGATCTCACCGGAATCCCTATGAATCGCTCCGGTGAGGATCTTGATCAGCGTGGATTTTCCTGCACCGTTTTCTCCAACAAGTGCGTGAATCTCCCCTTTCCTTACCGCCAGGCTAACATCGATGAGGGCTCGAATACCGCCGAAGTGCTTATTAATGTTCTGAAGAACAAGAATATCACCCGGCATATTCTAGAAGTCCACTCCAGAGACAAGGATGATGTTCGCAAAAGGTGTGAATTCCCCGGTTTTCACCATAACCTTTATTTCCTTCCCCTCCAAAGCCCCGTTCAACACAAGATGTTTAAATTCCGGATGTGGAATGATCTCTTCCTCGATTGGGTTTCCCTTATTCTGTACGGTCGACAGAATGCCCTGAAAGGCCTCATAAACATGTGGACTTACTTGTTTCGTCTCCTGGGCAATGACTACCTTTTCAATCTCTAGTTCCTCTAGCACTACCTTTACGACATCGACCACCTTAGGTAGATCTCGGCCGACGGAGACGTCGATACAAGTCGTCATTTCATGCCTGGGGAAGGGAAACCCCCGATCCGTTACCACTAACATGTCGCCATGCCCCATTTTTGCAATGGCCTTCGCAAGTTCATTGTGGAGCACACCTCTTGTTTTCATAGAGACCCTCCTTCTTTTTGATGTTTGGTTAAAGCCGCCTTCACCTCATCCGACTCCGGAATTGATGGCATTGCTCCGGCTCTCGTGGTCGACAATGCAGCAGCACAATTGGCAAACTCCAAGGCGGAGAACAGCGCGCTCCCTTTTGCTAACTGGGAGGAAAAGGCGCCAACAAAGACGTCCCCAGCCGCCGTGGCATCTACCGCGTCCACCTCAATTCCTTTGATGTGAACTTTTTCACCCCCTACATTGGACAAGACTCCCCTCTTTCCTAGCGTTATGATTACCGTGTCGAACCCCATCTGCCGGAGTTCATCGGAAGCGCGCTCGGCATCGGTTAGATCAAGAACGCGGCAACCTGTGATTGCCTCAGCTTCAGTCTCATTGGGTATTATGACATCGACCGACCGGATGATCTCCTCAGGGATAGCCACGTCGGGAGCCGGCGCCGGATTCCAGATCACCGTCAACCCACGCTGCTTTGCCAGGGTCAAGGCTGGAAAGACGATTCCGGTACCGAGCTCGAGCTGGGCTAGGAATATGTCTCCCGCTCGGAGGGAACGTAGCGCACCCTCAATATGAGTCAGCGATAAATGCTCTGCAGCTCCAGGGGAGAAGGCAATTAGATTCTGACCTGTTTCATCGACCATGATCATCGCCGTTCCCGAGGGGAATTCCCTGTTGGTCGACACATAGGACATGTCAACGCCTCTGCGTTGCATCTCTTGCCGCAAGCGATCACCGAAGAAGTCATCGCCCAGAGCAGAGATGAAGGAAACAGATGCCCCCATTTTAGCACACGCGACAGCCTGGTTGGCCCCCTTCCCGCCCGGGAAAGTAGAAAATGCCTTTGCTTTAAGGCTTTCCCCGGGTACGGGCAACCGGTCGAGGCTCATTACAAAATCTGTGTTGATCCCCCCCAGGACCATGACATCACAGCCCCTGGTGTTCTGATGTGATCGACTCATGGCTTCGCTCTCAGTCTCCTCACCCGCTTCATGAATCGCTTTACGCGATCCCCATCAACCGGACTCCTCCAGTTGCCATCGCTCTTAAAGTGACTGCCCACGATAGCCCCATCAGCTACCGCCAAGAGCTCGGCAACATTCTCCTCGTTCACACCACTTCCAAGGATCACAGGCACGGTCACTTTCTCCTTGACGGTACGAACCAGCTTTAAATCCGGAGGCGCCCCGGTTTCCCAGCCGGAGATGATAATGGCGTCGGCCCCTTCCAATTCTGCATCCCTTGCCCGCTCCTCGATACTACGATCGGAGACGATGAAGTGGCTTCCGTGTTTGACGTGGACGTCGCAGAGGAATTTGATCTCATGTGCTCCGATAGCGTTTTTGTATCTCAGGGCTTTCCCACCGGCCCCTTCAATGTAACCTGCGTGCGATATATAGGCATTCGTCCATTCAAACGCTCTGACCCACTTCGCCTCTACAGCAGTCGCCACTGCGATTGATTGAAGAACTCCGTTGAGATGACAATTGATGCCGATCGGAATCTCGACCGCTTCTTTCACCTTCATTGCTGCAGCCGTCAGACCCGCCACTGTCTCATGCCCGATCTCTTCGCATTTCAAATACGGATAATCCCAGATGTTTTCTACTTGGATACCATCGACACCGCCTTCTTGCAGAACAAGGGCCTCCTCAACGGCGGCGGCGCACACTTCCCCCATACTCCCAGGGCGATAGAGAGGAGATCCAGGGAGCGGCTTCAAATGCACCATCCCGATGATCGGCTTTGTGTTGGTGAACAGCGATTTCAGCATCATTTCATAACTCCATTGGAGCAGACATTATCACCAGCCTGGTCTGCAGAGCAAACCAGGCTGGTGCGTTCAAATAGGACTGTGTTTCAGTCCAGATCCGCCTTGGTGATCAGCACCATCGGTATGTAAACCACAGGTGGGATTTCCTCTAATGCTTTTCCTTGGATGATATCCCACGCCGTTTCTACCGCCATCCGCATCTGAAGATCCGGCTGTTGCTTAATCGTAGCAACCATTGTCCCAGCCCTGATCGCATCGATCGCATCGGGAATCGCGTCGAAACCGAAGACCTTGATTCCGGTTCGACCTGCCGCTTCAATGGCACGGATCGCGCCGAGGGCCATCTCGTCGTTGTGCGCATACACAGCATCAAGCTCAGGATGGGCCTGCAACAGGTCTTCCATGACTGTGGCGCCTTCTTCGCGGGCGTAGTGCGCCGTAATGCTAGATAACACCTTAATGTCAGGGAATAGGTTGATAACGTTCAGGAACCCTTCTTGGCGCTCTCTTGCTGAAGGTGCTCCAGGGATCCCTTCCAGAATAACCACTTTGCCGACTCCATCCAACTCGGCTGCAAGGGCAACTCCGACTAGTTGTCCTCCGAACGTGTTCTTGACGTCGAGGTGCTGGACGACCTCTCCGCCCTTGGACGGCCGGGTGACAGTGATGACAGGGATACCTGCTTGATTTGCTTGTAATACCGATGGAACGATCGCATCGGAATCGCAAGGGTTGATGATCAACACATCGACATTGCGCGCGATGAGGTCTTCAATGTCCTTAACCTGTTTTTCAAGGTTATCTTGTGCATCGAGGGTGATCATCTCGATGCCAAGTTCCGCAGCTGTAGCTTCTCCGCTCTCCTTCATGATAACGAAGAACGGATTCGCAAGGGTCGATACGCTGAAGCCGATAGTTGCAGCATAGGCGCCGAATCCCACCAAACTAACCAGCCCGAGCACCAACAAGTATCTTGCCAGTTTCATTGCGTGCACCTCCTATTGGGTTATGCTGACAAGCAGTTTCATTCTCTCTTTGCTAGTATCACCTCCCTTCGCATCATCTCTCAACAGGGCAGCTCCCGCTTAGGCTACACACGAGCCGGTATTCCCCTTCGGATTCATCTGTTATCACGCTTCTGGACGTTATGACTGAGCTGCTCTGCAGGATGTGTTTCCGATTCCGACTTCCCTTCCTGTACGTTTGAGGTAGAGTTTCTAATAATCAGCTTAGCATGTAATATAGAATTGGGCGGAACTTCATTTGTTGATGTATACTGAAGCATCATCTGTGCTGCTGTTACGCCAAGCTCGTATATGGGTTGGCTGACTGTAGTCAACGGAGGAGACAGAGAACTAGCTACGTCTATATCGTCGCACCCGACAACAGAAATTTCGCTAGGGACCTCTACACCTTGCTTATGGAGATACGAAAGGACCCCGACGGCCATCAGATCGTTGGAACACAAAACAGCCGTCGGCGGGTTTCTCTTACGGAACATCTCCTTAGCCGTCTTGTATCCACCCGCTATAGTGAAATCGCTTTCATAGATCAGCGAGGTATCCTCCTTAATGCCATGGTTCCGCAGTGCGATACGGTAGCCATCCAACCTATCTTTTGAGTTGGCAACAGCAAGGGGACCAGCAATGAACCCTATCCTCTTGTGGCCTTTCGAAATTAAATGTTCGGAAGCTTCGATAAAGGCGGTCACGTTGTCCACCCATACTGCGGCAAGCCTGCAGTTCTCGACCCGTGCATCCACAACTACCGGGTACACCCCAAGTTCATCAGCCAGAGTACGGATTTCTGTCGCGGGCATTCGCGGGGCGACTAAGAAGATGCCAGTGATGAGCTTCGATGCCAGTTCCTTGATGATCTGTCGTTCTCTATTCAGGATACCGTCTGTATTATGCAAAAACACAGCAGCTCCCGTTGGCATAACGGTGTTCTGTATGGCTTTGCAGATGCGCGAGAAGAAAGTGTTACTGATGTCCGGAACGACGACCCCAAAGGTATCGACTGTTCCTCTGACTAATCCTCTAGCAACCTCGTTCGCATGGTAGTCAAGTTTCCGGATGGCTTCCCGAACGCGTTCAGCGAGCTCCGGTCTCACGTTCCTCTTGTTGTTGACAACCCTGGAGACGGTTGCCGGTGAGACACCAGCCTCCTGCGCGATCATCTTAATAGTAACGCGTTTGCCCGCCACCGGCCTCTCCTTGAAAACGCTTTCCAAAATAGCGTATTTCTCCTCCGCTGTCAAGTTGAGCTACCCCCGCAGATCAGGTCGAACAGCGATGCTCCTAGAGCATTATTGGCAAGAAAATACAGTTAAGAATTGACCTCTCGATCACCACCAAGAACGTCAACCACCGTTGATCGTATGCCCGCCATTCCGGACTACCCGTCCCTTTGGCTGGGAGGAACGTGCAGCGATCATTGCAAACGATTTCCTAATGACGGGGAAAGGCCATCGGATCTACCATTGCAAGTGGTGTGATGGAACCGTGCATTTCTGCCGACTGATTCGCTTGCCGATCTGGAAATGCAGGTTGGTGATGGAGATAGACGAGAGGGCTAGCCCTTCTGTCCGCCGAGCGCCTCGATGATCGCCTTGCAGAAGGCGGGAAGATCGATCGGAATCCTCGATGTGATCAGGTTACCGTCGCGGACGACCTCCTGATCGATCCACTCCGCGCCGGCATTCCTCAGATCGTCCTTGATCGAGGAGACGCTCGTCACCCTTCTGCCTTGGAGGATCCCGGCCGAGGCGAGGACCCAGCCGGCGTGGCAGATCGCAGCGACGACCTTCCCCTGCCCGTAGGCCTCGCGCACAAGCCCGATGAGGGCATCATCGCGGCGGATCAGGTCAGGTGCATAACCGCCCGGGATCACGA
>QMQL01000056.1 GCA_003650505.1 Candidatus Acetothermia bacterium
CCGTATTGCGGCTCGACTTGACGTTGAGCGGACAGACCGAGTCGCACGTCCTTGAGGTATGGACGCTCGGAGAGGATTACGCCCTGATCCGGATCCTTCCCCCCGATCCCGATGCGGGCACGGGATACCTCAAGGTGAAGGACGACCTATGGTACTACTCCCCTGATGTCGGCATGGCGATCGAGCTCCCGGCGATCGCCCTTGGTGATGCTCTCTTTGGGGCAGGGCCGTCGCTCAGCGACCTATCCCGCAGCACCCTCTCTGACGATTACGATGCCACCGCCGTGGCTGATGGGGATGGCTACTTACTCACTCTGATACCGCATCCCGATGCCCCGGTCGTCTACGGCAAGCTCGAGATCCGCGTGGATCTCGATTCCGTGCTGGAGCAGATCGTCTACTACGATCAACGTGGAGAGGTGGTGCGCACGGCGATATTTTCGCACGTAGTAAAGCTCGGGGAGCGGAGTTTTCCCACGCAGATCATCGTCGAAGACACAAGGGGTGACCGGGCGGTCGAGCGGATCGAGGACCCGCAGTTCGATATCGCGATCGATCCCTCGTTTTTCAGCTTGGATAGGTTGGAGGAGCGCAAGTGAAAGCGGCGATACGGCACCTGAAGCGGAACCGGGGGCGGAGCATCCTCACCCTGCTTGCCGTGTTGATCCCGGTGTACTCGCTCGTGGTCATGTTTGGGCTCGCGGGCGGGAACCTGCGCGACATGTTCGATACAGCGACACGCCTTGATACCGGGCATCTTCAAATAAGGCATGCGGAGAGGCGGGGTATGGGATCGGCCTTGCCGTTGATCAAGGATCCTGATGAGATCATTTCCACTCTCGATCGGATCGAAGGGATCGCGTGGCGTACGCTACGTCTCGATCTTCCGGCGATCGCCAGCGTCGGCGAGCGTTCACAGGCGATCGTCGTCCAAGGAGTGGTCCCGGAAGAGATCGACCCGATCAGCTCAATGCGCGGCCTGATCCTGGCAGGGCGGTATCTGACGAGCAAGGACGAGGGCGTCGTCATCGGTGAGGAACTGGCCAAGCTGCTCAAGATCGATGTCGGCGATGAGATGGTCATCCTCGGAGTGCATCCGGAGACCGGGGTCGGGGCGCTGAAGGTACCGATCCTGGGGATATACAGCACTCCGGCAGCGGCGATGGGACGGACGATCATCCAAGCCCCCCTCGATGTTGCCCGCCGCCTGGCACACAGCATCGCCGGGGCGACCGCCGTCGTCGTCCGCGTGGCCGGCGTCACTGGGCCATGGGATGCTCGGCGGATCGACCGAGTGGTGGCGGAGCTTCGCGCGATCCTCCCCTCCGATTATGAGGTGCTCGACTGGCGCCGGCTTGCGCCGCAGGTCGCCTCTTACATGGCGATCATCAAACCGGCTCTGTTCATCTTTGCGGCCGTCTTCTTCGGGCTCGGCGCGCTCGTTGTGCTGAACACGGTGTACCTGTCGGTGATAGAGCGGACGCGGGAGCTCGGCCTGATCATCTCACTCGGCGCATCCCAGTGGCGGGTCATCCGGATGATCCTTCTCGAGGCCGGGATCCTCTCCGCAACCGGAGCGGTATACGGCGCGCTCGCCGGCGTCTCCTTGGTGTGGATCGTCGAGGCGTTCGGGGGCCTCCCCCTCCCGGCGGCGTTCTCCTCAATGATGAAGGCGATCGGAATGAATCCCGTACTGCACCTGCGGGTGAGCTTCTCGCAGGTAGCCCTCTCCGCCGCAGCCATGGCCGGTGTCGCGGTCATTGCGGCCTGGTATCCGGCACGGCGGGCGTCGAGACTCGAACCCGTGGAGGCGATGCGCTATGTCGGATAACCGATTGATCGAAACGGAGGGGCTACACAAGGTTTACAGGACCGGAACCGTGGAGACGCCCGCCCTACGCGGGGTCGACCTCGAGCTACACAGCGGCGAGTTCACGGCGATCGCCGGTCCTTCCGGGTCCGGTAAATCCACGCTCCTTCACCTGTTGGGCGGCCTCGATCGGCCCACATCCGGAGAAACCTTCCTTGAAGGAAGAGCGATGTCGAAGCTCTCGAAGGATGAGTTGGCCAAGCTTCGCCTCACCAGGATCGGGTTCGTCTTTCAGGCGTACAACCTGATTCCGGTACTTACCGTCCTCGAAAATACAGCGTTTGTCCTCGAGTTGCAGGGTGTCGTACGAGCAGAAAGGATCGAACGCGCCCGTAAGATCCTTGCTGAGCTGGGGATCGAACAGTACGCAGATCGGTATCCGAACAGGATATCCGGCGGGGAGCAGCAGCGGGTCGCGGTGGCGCGGGCGGTCGTCGCCGGGCCGTCGATCGTCCTCGCCGACGAGCCGACGGCGAACCTCGACAGCGGGACGAGCCTGGAGCTGATTGACCTCATGCGCCGGCTGAATTCCGAAAAGGGGGCGACCTTCCTATTTGCGACCCACGACTCCCGCCTCCTCGATCGGGTGAGCCGACTCATCACCCTAGAAGATGGGCGGATTACTTCTGATGAAACTCGATAGCCCCCTGTACCTGGAGGAGCTCTTCCGGTCCTTAAGGGGAACGCCGGTCAGATGGAGACTATCTCTGACCGAACGGATACTCGCCTTGCCAGTGGAAGCAAGATGAGGTATCACTACGGATCACAGAAGAAGGGGAAGGGTGATAGGGGCGGATGAGCCGGAAGAGGAAACAGAAGAAGCCAGCGATGATCCTCCGCCTCGCCTGGCGGCTCGGTTACAGGCCGGGGAGGGTGATGAGCGAGGTCCTGGAATGGATCGAAGTCCTGGCGGTCGCCGGCGCGCTGGCGGCGGTCATCATGAGCTTCGTCACCGTCCGGATGCACGTCCCGACCGGCTCGATGATCCCGACGATCGACCCGCACGACTCGTTCTTCGTCGATCGTATCACCTACTACTTTCGCGATCCGAAGCCGGGGGACATCATCGTCTTCCGGCATACCGAACAGGTCCTCGTCAAGGGAGTGGTGAAGGACTCGCCCGCCGACCGGGCGGGGGTCCCGGTCGGTGAGCGGCTCCTCTACCTGAACAACGAACCGGTATACACCCTCGAGTTCATCGAGAACATCCTTGCCTCCTGGTCGGAGAGTACGGACCTTAAGCTGACGATGGCCGATGGTCAGAGCTACGACCTTGGGGAGAAGGGATCGGGCGCGACGAGGCTCATCGACCTCGGGATCGTCCCACGGGAGAAGCGGATGCGCTACGTCAAGCGGCTGATCGCGGTCGGCGGGCAGACGGTCCAGATAAGGGACGGTGACATCTACGTCGACGGGAAGAAGCTTGAGGGGCCGCGGTTCGATCGGTATTACACCTCGAACGACCCCCGCTTCCGGTTCGGGATCGAGCCGACCCTCGTCCCGGAAGGGCACTTCTTCGTCCTCGGCGACAACTCGGGGAACTCCTTTGACTCGAGGTTCTGGGGGTTCGTCAAGCGGAGCGATCTGATCGGCGTCCCCTACCTGCGAGTCTGGCCGCTCAGCCGGTTCGGCCTTTTGCACTGAGCTCAGTCTTCGGCGGCGGCGCGGAGCTCGTCCGAACCGTAGATGACAGGCGGTGCCGGCTTCCCATCGAGGATATCGACGAGGAGGGAGGCGATCGCCGGGGAAGTGTGCATGTCGATATGGTCCATCCCGATGCAGGCGACGTTCTCCGCTCCGGGTAGATAGGCCGAGGACATCTTCACTACGAGGTCGGATCCCTCCCATGCGAGCCCAGCGCGAACGCATTCCCGCCGGCAGGTATCAGGATCCCCCCTCAGACCGCAGCCGAGGCAGGTCTGCCCGGCGAGGGAGATGTAGCGGACATCGGATGGGATCGAGATCTCCTCCTCATTCGGTCCGTTCAGAAGGGCGAGGAACGCGCTCCCCGGGGTGAGCTGAGGGAATAGCGGGCCGAGCCACGGCCCGATCGCGGCGAATCCGGCCCCGTGGTGGGGAGCGGCGAGGGTGACGAGCGTCCGGACGTCTCCCCGGTAGGCCGTCCCGTAGTCGGGGAAATCCGGATCGCCGAGAACGGGTGTAAAGTCGTCCGCCTCGATGTAGGAGCGGGCGACAAGCCCTCCCATGCTGTGGCCGATCAGATCGACCGCCTCGACCGACCGGTCCTCCTTCACCCAGCTGATCTCATCGGCGAGCCGCGCGGCGTAGGAGCGGAGGTCGCGGACCGTCGGCTCGTAGGGGATCCCATAGTCGCTGATGAACACGTCGCGATGCTTTTCGTCTTCCGCTGGGAGCCTGTAGATATCGTGTCCGGGCTCGAGCTCGATCCTTTCCGCCTCCCCGACCGGCCGGCCGCTCAGCTCCTCGGCGAACTCGGCCCAGAGCTGGGGCGGGTAGAACCCCGGGACCGGCTGGAACCCGTAGATGAGGATGACCGGGAGAGGGGAGAGAGCGGCGAGATCGATCGGTCCGGGGAGGATCGCGGATAGAGCGGCTAGGATCGCGATCGAACAGAGGCCGGCTTTCGACATAGATCACCCCTTCTCAGCCATCGCCCTTGACCGTATCTTCCCCCCTGCGTACGCTTTCGCCAAATCCCGTTTTTCCACACCATGATCGGAGGAGCCACCTTGCCGGATGATAGCGCGAAGAGCCCGAAGTTATCGCTTCGCTGCCTCGGTTGCAGCCGGGAATACGCCCCGCCTGCGATCCGCTGTCCGCGCTGTAAAGAGCCGCTCCTTCGCACCGAGTATGCGAAAACCGATTTTGCCCCGATCGAGCGGGATGGAATCTTCAAGTTCAGCGATTGGCTCCCCCCGCGCGAAACCGTTGACACCCCGATCGGGCCGCTCGTCTACCGGAGCGACCGGCTCGCCGAGCGTCTCGGGCTGAAGCGGCTCTACATCGCATTCAACGGATACGCCCCCTCGGTCGGGGCGATGAACATGACCGGCTCGTTCAAGGATTTCGAGGCCTTCCCGAGCATCCTCTACATGCGCGAACACGGGGCAGAGTCCGTCATCCTCGCATCGGCCGGGAATACGGCGCGGGCGTTTGCGTACGCCGGGACGCTCCTTGACTTTCCCGTCTACATCGTTGCCCCTGAGGCGATGGCGAACCACCTCTGGGTCCCGATCGTTCCCTCCGATTCGATCCGGCTGATCGTCGTTGCCGGGAGCAACGACTACACGCTGGCGATCGAGCTCGCCGGTCTGATCGCCGACCGGTTCGGGATACCCCCTGAAGGAGGGGTGCGGAACGTCGCCCGCCGGGACGGGATGGGGACGGTGATCCTCGAGTATGCCCGGACGGTCGGCGCGATCCCACAGCATTACTTCCAGGCGGTCGGTAGCGGGACAGGGGCGATCGCCGCCTGGGAGGCGTCGATACGACTACTCCGCTCCGGCCGGTTCGACGGGGATCTTCCCCGGCTCCACCTCGTCCAGAACGCCCCGTTTACCCCGATCCACGATGCATGGACGCACGGGATCCCGATCCGGCCGGATCTCGACGTAGAAGCTCAGCTATCCCGTATCCGGGAGGTGAGGGCGGACGTCCTCGCTAACCGGGATCCCCCCTACGGGATCCACGGCGGCGTCGCCGATGCCCTCCGCGACACCGATGGGTGTACCTACGCGGTGACAAATGACCAGATCAAGAGCGCAGAGGCGCTGTTCGCCGAGGCTGAAGGGATCCCGACTGGCCCGGAGGGAGGGGCGGCCCTCTCCGCGCTCACAGAAGCGATCGAAACCGAACGGGTCAAGTTGGATGACTCGGTCCTCCTCAACATCACCGGGAACGAGGACGCCCTCCTCAAGCGGGACTACACGATCCACCGGCTGAAGCCGTGGTTGACCCTCCGGCCGGGGAAAGTATCAAAGGACGGGGTGAAGCGGCTTGAACCGTATTTCCGCACCGACTAGCCCAGGCGGACCGCTGTCCCGTAGGCGAGGATCTCGGCTGCGCCGGCCATCGTCTGCGATGTGGTGAACCTGACGCCGACGATCGCGTTCGCCCCGAGCTCCTCTGCCTCGGCGACCATCCGCCCGACCGCCTGATCCCGCGCCCGGCTTAACATCTGGGTGTAATCCTTGATCTCTCCCCCAACGATCGTCCGCAGCCCTGCC
>QMQL01000057.1 GCA_003650505.1 Candidatus Acetothermia bacterium
GTGTCGGCCCCGTAGCGGGAGATGATCTCCTGTGGATCGACGACGTTCCGCTTCGACTTGGACATCGAGAAGTTGTCGGTCTCGACCTCCCTCCCGCAATGCGGGCAGCGGCCGTCCTTCACCTCGTGCGGGTAGAGCCAGCCGTGCTCCGAACAGCGGTAGGCGGTGTGGCAGATCATCCCCTGGGTGAACAGACGCTCGAACGGCTCGTCGAACGAGAGATATCCCATGTCGTGAAGCGCCTTGGTGATGAACCGCGAATAAAGGAGGTGGAGGATTGCGTGCTCAACTCCGCCGACGTATTGATCGACCGGGAGCAAATTATCGACGTCCGCCTTGACGAACGGCGGGTCCTTGTCGCGCGGGTTTATGTAGCGAAGGTAGTACCAGGAAGAATCGACGAACGTGTCCATCGTGTCGGTGTCACGTTTCGCCGGGCCGCCGCATACCGGACAGGTCGTGCCGGCGTAGCCGGGGATGTCGGCGAGCCCTTTCTTCCCGATGAACTCGACCTCGGGGAGGAGGACGGGGAGGTCCTTTTCTGGGACCGGGACGGTCCCGCACTTCTCGCAGTAGACGATCGGTATCGGCGCCCCCCAGTAGCGCTGGCGGGAGATCAGCCAGTCGTGGAGGCGGTAGTTCACCGCCCGCTTCCCCTTACCGGTCTGTTCGAGCCAAGCGATCACCTTCCCGACCGCCTCATCCCCCGGTGTCCCGGTGAACTCGCCGGAGTTGAGCATCCGGCCGTAGTCGGCGTGGAAAAGGAGATCGCGGTAGAAGGAAACATCCGATAGGACCTCCATCACGCTCCGCTTCCCCTCGAGTTTCGGCTCGAGGTCAACCAGGCGCTTCAGGATCTCCCCGTCGGCGGAGACCGAGTCGAGCTCGATCGCACCGTCCTTGAACACGAACGAGAAACGCGCTCCAACGAGCTCGGTCCAGCTCCCCGGTTTCACGTGGGATCGGGCGATCTCGATGTAGCGGTCGATCTGATCTCTCTTAAGCTCGATCAGGAGCCCTTCCTCTCCCTCTTCGAAGCGGATCCCCGCTCTCTGCAGCCCCTCGGCGAACCCGTCCTTCATCGTCCCTGCCCTGGCGAGCGACCTCGTCCGCCCGTCGGTCCTGGAGATCACCGGGACGATAGGGATCCCGTACTTCAGTGCGAATTCGAAGTCGCGCTCGTCGTGGGCAGGAACGGCCATGATCGCCCCGGTCCCGTAGGTCATCAGGACGTAGTCGGCGATGAATACCGGTATCCTCTCCCCGTTCACCGGGTTTATCGCGTACCCGCCGGTGAAAACGCCGGTCTTCTCCCGCTCGGTCGATGAGCGCTCGATCTCGGTCTGTCGTGCCGCCGCATCCCGGTAGGCGCTGACATCAGCGCGCCTCTCTTCCGTAGTTAGGGAATCGACGAGCGGATGCTCGGGGGCGAGGACCATGAACGTCGCCCCCCACAGGGTGTCCGGCCGCGTTGTGAATACGACGATATCCTCGCCCGCCTCGGTCTTGAATACGACCTCGGCCCCGGTGCTCCGGCCGATCCAGTTTGCCTGCATCTTCTTCACGTTCTCCGGCCAGCCGTCGAGCTTTTCGAGGTCCTCGAGGAGGCGATCGGCGTAATCGGTGATCTTAAAGAACCACTGCTCGAGTTCCTTCGGTTCGGGCGGTGTTCCACAGCGTTCGCAGACCCCGCCGACGATCTGCTCGTTGGCAAGGACGGTCTTGCAGGTCGGGCAATAGTTGACCGTGGCGCGCTTCTTGTAGGCGAGGCCGTGCTCGTAGAGCTTGAGGAAGAGCCACTGGGTCCACTTGTAATAGTCGGGAAGGCAGGTCGTGATCTCCCGATCCCAATCGAACTCGACCCCCCAGGCGCGGAACTGCTCCTTGGCGTGGGCGATGTTCTTCAGCGTCCAATCACGCGGATGGGTCCCCCGCTCGATCGCCGCATTCTCCGCCGGGAGGCCGAACGCGTCCCAGCCCATCGGGTTTAGAACGCGGTAGCCGCGCATCAGAAGGAACCGCGTGACCACATCCCCGATGATGTAGTTCCGGCCATGGCCGACGTGCAGATACCCGGAAGGGTAGGGGAACATGTTTAAGTAATAGAACTTCCTCTCGACGTCGTCGGTGTCGACCTTGAACAGCCCCTCCTCCCCCCAGAAGTCGCGCCAGCGCTCCTCGATCGATTTGAAATCGTACCGCTCAGACCTCTCTGCCATCGTCAGTTCCCCTCTCGCGCAAACCGTTCCGCTTCGCCCAGTAGCTCGAACACGTCGTTTTCCCGTTCCATCTCGCAGTAGAGCCGAAGGATCGGCTCGGTCCCCGAGGCGCGGAAGAGGAGCCAGCCCCGAGCGAATCGGAGCTTCACCCCATCCAACGTCTCGACCGATTCGACCGACCGGCCGCCGAACCGCTCCGGCGGGTCCTCCTTCAGCCGCTCGACCACCTCGAGCCGCTCCGGAACGTGGATGTCGCGGCGGCGGTAGAACCGCGGACCGTACCTCTCGAAAAGCGACCCTACGAGGGAGCTCATCGGCTTATCGGAGCTCGCCGCGATCTCGGTGAGGAGGAGGGAGCAGAGGACACCGTCGCGCTCGGGGATGTGCCCCCTGATCGCGATGCTCCCGCTCTCCTCGGCGGCGATCAGGACGTCACCGCGCTTCAGGATCTGCTCGCAGTGGTGCTTGAACCCGATCGGGACGACGATCTGGGGGAGGCCGTAGTCCTCGCACATATCGCGTGCCATGTCGGTCAGGTTGAACGATGTGACGACCGCCCCGCGCATCCCCCTCTCCTCGACGAGGTAGCGGAAGATGAGAGCGAACGTCCGGTGGGCGTCGATGAACCCGCCTTTTTCGTCCATCGCCGAGATCCGATCCCCATCCCCGTCTGTGACGACCCCGAGGAGCCCCTTCGTTTTCTTTCCAATTGAGGCGATCACCGCGCGGAGCGGGCCGAGGTTCTCCTCGAGCGGCTCCGGCTTCTTCCCCCCGAACAGGGGGTCGCGGCGGGCGCGGATCTCGGTGTGGGATACGCCGTTTTCGCGGAGTATCTCGGCGACGTACCCCTGTGCCGAGCCGTACATCGAATCGACCACCACGTGCACGGGGGATCCCTTCAGCCTCTCCGGATCGATCAGGCTCCGAATCCGGTTGAGGTACGGGGTACGAAGATCGACCTCCGGCATCGCGCCCTCAGGTGTCCGGGGGACGGGGTTCCCCTCGGCCAGGTATCCCACCACCCCGTCGGTCACCTCTTCCGGGGCCGATCCCCCGTACTCGGCCTTGTACTTGATCCCGTTGTAGATCGGTGGGTTGTGGCTGGCGGTGATCACGATCCCGGCCGCGGCCCGGCGATCGACAACCGCGTATGAGACGGACGGTGTGGTTACAGGCTTGTCCGAGACAACGATGGGTATCCCGGAATCGAAGAGGACACGGGCGAAGTGGTGGGCGAACTCCCGCGAGAGGAAGCGCATGTCATAGCCGACGACGACCCCGTTCTCTGCCGACCGGTATTCCGCCCCCCAGTCGGTGTAGATCGAAAGCTCCTTCCGATCCTCGGAGGGGAGGAACCTCGCCGTCGCAGCGGCGACCCTCCCCACGTTTTCGAACGTGAACTCGCGGGCGATCACCCCCCGCCAACCGTCCGTCCCGAACCGGACCGTCTCAGCGCCGCTTCGTCTTTCCACTTCTCTTTCCCTTCCGCCTGACGCGCGATGTCAGGTTGATCCGTTCGACGTTCTCGGGGAGCTTCAGATCCTCGCGGCGGAGGATCTCGTCGAGGAGGGTATAGGGGAGGGATGTCTCGATCCAGATCGAGTCGATATCGACGACCCCGTTCTTCACCGGGAGATGCGAGATTACCCGCTCGACCGCCTCCTTGTACCGGAGTGACATCCCCTCGCCGCCGGCACGATGCCTATCCCTCGCCCCTTCCTCTGCCATACTGGAGAGCTCCTCTGATCGCATGTGACTGTCGACAATCCCCGGTGATAACCGGCATAAACAAAAGGTCCCTCGGACCGATGGCCCGATCATAGCATAGCCCACGCCGGAGTGTAAAGGGAGTCGGTTGGTGGGCGGGGGAGGATATGCTACAATTCCTCCTCAGCCCGAGGGGGGATCGTGTGATAAGACGACTGATAGTCCTGTTTCTCTTTCTGTCCTTCTTATTCACTCTGTGCGGAAATGCCCTCGATCGCGACGGACTAGCCCGACTCGATCCCGTCCTCCGCGCCGGGCTTATGAACGATGACGGGGATGCCTCGACTCAGAACGCATTCTATCCCCTGTTCGATCCAGACCGTTTCCAGATTACCTTCTCCCCGCTCACGGGAGAGCCGAAGATCGGGGTATTGGTGAAGACGAAGGGGGAGGTCTACGGGATGAGCTACAAAGGGATACCGGTACGCGGTAAAGCGGGCCGGATCCTGAGCCTTGCGGTCAGCTTGGCCGAGCTCTATCGGCTCGCTGAGGAGGATGATGTGATCTACATCGAACCGGCGTGGAGAACGTCCCCGAAGCTCGACTACAGCGTCCCCGCGATCGGGGTGGACAGCGTGCACGGAGCGGATCCGCCGATCCTCGGGGATGGGGCGATCGTCGGGCTCGTCGACACCGGGATCGATTACACGCACCTCGATTTCCGCTACGACAGCGATGGGGACGGGTTCGAGGAATCATCGCGGATCCTTGCGATCTGGGACCAGACATGGGGGCTCCTCGGCGCGACCTACAACAAGAACGATATCGAGGAGGACCTCGCCCTCGGTTACGGACCGGATGCGGGGACGGTCCGCGAATCCGACACCGACGGCCATGGGACGCATGTGGCGAGCATCGCCGCCGGGGATGGGTCTTCATCGTCATACGGATTCGTCGGCGTTGCGCCGGGGGCGGATATCATCGTGGTGAAGACCACGTTCTACACCTCGGACATCCTCGCGGGGGTGGAGTACATCTTCGATCGGGCAGCCGCCCTCGGCCGGCCGGCCGTTGTCAACCTCAGCCTCGGCGGCCACGACGGACCGCACGATGGGACGAGCCTGTTCGAGGAGGGGCTCGACCGACTCGCCGCCGAACCGGGCCGGGCGATAGTCGTGTCGGCGGGGAACGAGGGGGACGACGAAATCCACGCCTCCGCCACCCTCAGCGGAGGGGCGTCCGCGTTCGAGGTCATTCCGGACGATTGGGAGGTCGAGCTGAACGTCTGGTACCCCGGGTCCTCCCGATTCACGATGACGGTCGTCTCCCCGTCCAACATACATACAGCAGCCCCGACCGGAATCGATACCGGCGCGGTCCTCACCGCCGACGGGATCGTATACATCGACAACGCATCCGCCGGGCCCAACCCGAACAACGGGGACAACGAGGCGTTCATTCGATTGAGCAACGTGGCTCATGGCGACCGCTGGAGGGTCGTCATCAGCGATACCGACGGCGGCGGGAGGTTCGATGCCTGGATATCGGCCGGGTCGGCGTCGCTCTACGGCGGGGATTCCTCCTCCACGATCGACGAGCCGGGGAACGCCCAGCGAGTGATCACCGTCGGCGCGTTCACCACGAAGTCCTCTTGGCCGTCGCAGGCCGGAGAACAGGACTTCTCCTCCGACTATCCCATCGGGGAGATCGCCTACTTCTCGAGCCGCGGGCCGACGCGCGACGGGAGGACGAAGCCTGATGTCACCGCGCCGGGGGCGTGGATCTGCGCCGCCCGCTCGACGGATGCGGTCGCCTACGCATACCTCGCCCACCCGGACGGACAGCACATGATGGAGGTTGGAACGAGCATGGCCGCCCCGCACGTCGCCGGCGCGATCGCCCTCCTCTTCTCCATCGACCCCGATCTGAGTTTCACGGAGATCCGGGGGATCCTGACCTCGACCGCGCGGGCGGGCCACTTCACCGGGGCGATACCGAACGATCTTTGGGGGTGGGGGA
>QMQL01000058.1 GCA_003650505.1 Candidatus Acetothermia bacterium
ATACAACGCTTAGCGCACATACAACCTCCTTTTACAGGTTTTTGGATGCGTTTTCCATATTATAGACGATCGCCGCCTCCTTGTCATCGGACGGTTGTCCGCGATGGGGCGAAAACGTAGAATCCGTCAAGAAGATAAGGAACGGGCGGCGCAATCGGGTTGAGCGGCCCAGCGGAGCGAAGGGGGCGGGATGAATCGGAAGGCCATCAGGATCGCCGTCATCTGGATCGGGCTCGTCTCAACGATCGCCCTTGCCGGTCCGAGCTATGACATCTCCCTCTCCGTCGACTTCGATCAGGGGACGTTCGCCGGAACGATGAGGGTCGCCTACACGGCGCCCGATCGTCTAAGCGATGTCATCTTCCGGTTGCTGCCGAACGGCGGGGGGATCTACGGGGATGCATCGCTAGAGGTGAGCGATGTCAAGGTCGATGGCAGGCCGATCGACGCGGAGCTTACCGGCGGGGGAACGACCCTTTGCATCCCCCTTTCCTCCCCGCTCGAACCGGGGGAGACGATCGTCGTCGATCTCTCCTTCGATGGCCGGGGAGCCCGCTCTTCCGAGGGCGGCGCATCCGGCTACGGGGTCTTGACGAAGGGCGAGGCCGTCATTACGCTGGCGGCGTTCTACCCGCTCCTCGCCCCCCGCACCGAGGAGGGATGGGTCGTCCATCCCGTCCCGGGCTTCGGTGATGCGCTGGTCGCCGATTACGCCGCCTATCATGTTGTGGTCACGACCGAGACCGGCCTCGGCGTGGCAGCGACAGGGGAGTTGATCGATGCGGCGGTCGAGGACGGCTCTACGACCTATCGGTTCGCCACCGGCGGGGCGCGCGACTTCTCGATCGCCATAACCGACGGCTATGAGATGACCGAGGAGCGATCGGGCGATTTCACGGTCCGCACCTGGTTCACCCCGGACGATTCCGACGCCGGCCGGGCCGCGCGCCGGCTGGCGATCGAAGCGGTCGCCCTATACGAGGGGGTGATCGGGGATCTACCGATACGCGAGATCGAGCTCGTCGAGGTCCCGCTCCACGAGGCGGCCGGGGTGGAGTCATCCGGGCTCATCCTGATCTCATCCGAGTATGCAGAACACCCCGAGGATCCGTTCTACGATGTCATCGTCTCCCACGAGGTCGCGCATCAATGGTTCTACAACACCGTGGGAAACGACGTCATCGATGATCCTTGGCTCGACGAAGGATTGGTATCGTACCTATCGCACGTCTTCCTCGAGCAGACGCACCCGGGCGCGGCCGGGGATCAGTTGAGGCGATGGGAGACCTCATACGAGGCGGCGTCCGATAAGTACGATCATCTCACCGTGGCAAGCCGGCTTTTCGATTTCCCGGATGTCTCCTCCTACACCTCCTACGTCTACAGCGGGGGGGCCCTCCTCTTCGATGCGATCCGATCCGAGATCGGAGACAGCGCTTTCTTCACCGCCCTCTCCGACTACTATCGGGAGAACTCGGGGAAGATCGCTACGCCGGCGGACCTGATCGGCGCGTTCGAACGGGCCTCCGATCGTTCCCTCGACCGCCTGTTCGCCGGATTTAGCGGCAATTAGAATGGAGAGGAAACCGGATCGCCCTTTGCGGTGTACCTACGGCGTGCAAGGAAAAGGAGGCACGGATGAAGAAGATCACGGTTCTGGTAGCATCCCTCTTGCTGTTGGGGTTATCGATCGTCTCCTTCGGGAGCGGTGAGATGACCAGATTTGTCGAAACGGACTACTACATCCTCTCCCTCGGCGGGCTCACCGCGGACGTTCCGAGCGTCGTCGCGGCCGCTCAGACGAACGGGTTCACGGTGATCCGCTACGAAGGGGATGTCGTCACCGCCTACCGCGGCACGACCGAGACGGCCGAAGCGATCTCCGATCTCCAAGATAGCGACAAGCTGCTGATCGTCGATAATGAACGGATCTACATGAGGGTGAAGGAGAGCGCGTACACATACACCCTTCGCCCGTCAGCGAGCGGTTACGAGCTCGTGATCGCTCCACAGGAGGCGCTCCCGATCGTCGAAACCCTCACCGACATCCTAAACGCCCTCCAGGGGATGGGCCTCGTCGGCACGGAGGTCGATCTCGGATTCCAGGCGTTCAGCAAGTCTGACCTGAAGGGACCGCCCCCGCCGGAAGCGGCCCGGATCGACTCCGACCTCTACTGGCTGACCGTGGCTGAGGACTGGTTCGCGTTCGCCACGCAGAAGGGGTTCTCCCTCACCGGTCTCCGGGTGGAGATCGTCGCTGAGAAGCTCCCCGGCGGGGGGATCCCATCCGAGTTCTCCGCGTACCTCCTGAGCGAGACGGAGACGGCGGCTAAGCTCCTCCTCCCGATAGACGCCCTCGTCCGGCTCGCCGAATCGGCCGGGATCGGCCTCGTCCGTCCGCCGTACCGGCCGGCGGCACCGTAATCAAGGAGGAGTTATGAAGCGGATCCTCATCATCGCCGTCCTCCTCATCACCGTCTTTTCGAGCGCCTCCCTGGCGGGGGCATCCCTCGTCGTCGGGATCGAGCGCTCGACGAAGGGCGATTGGGAGGGGCTGGCGGATCGGTTCGCCGCCCGGACCGGGATCGAGCTGTCCTTAGAATCCTATCCCCAGAGCAGCATCGCGCAGCAGATTGTGATCCAGGGCTTCTACCACTCCGGGAAGCACAACCTGTGCATGGTCCCGAGGAGCTGGGGGACGAGCCTATCGCGCTATCTCATCGATCTGAGCGACGTCGTAGAGGAGCTGAATCAAACGGGGATAGAACCGGTGTCGTTCAACGGCGTCCCCCTCGGCGTGTCGATCCCGTTCGCCCCCGATTGGTTCCTCGCCGTCCTTGCATGGCCGGATGACAGGGAGAGCGCCGTCCAGCTATTGATCGCCGTCGCCGGCGGAGAATCATCAGCAGCCCCGGCTACGGGGACGACGACGGATATAACCATCTCGTTTAGGACCGAGAAGATCCCCTCATCTGAGCACAACCCGAAGATCGATGGGGCGCTCGAGGTCCTCCTCGTCGCCGCTCAGACGGCGGTCGGGGCGGCATCGACCGCTTATTCGTACTCCCTCCCGTCCTCCGTCCAATCGACGCTCTCCTCGTTGGCGAGCCTGTTCGGGATCCCATTCTCAGCCGGGACATCGTCCGTCACCGTCGTCCTCGCGTCCCGCCCCGGCCGGAGCAGCGCGGAGAACGTCGCCTCCCTCTCCGCACTCGGGGTGAGCCGCTCATCGATCGAGGCCGGATCCGGCCTCGTCAAGGTGACCGTCCCCCTCTCACAGCTCTCCACCCTTGCATCTCAGCTGAGCGGGGTCGCGTTCATCCGGCCCCCGTACAGACCACACACGCTGGGAACACCGAGCGAGGGGACAGGGGCGATCGGGGCCGACGCGTATCATGCCGCCGGGATAACCGGGAGCGGAGTGAAGATCGCGGTTATCGACCTCGGGTTCGCCGGCCTCTCCCAGGCCCAGGCACGGGGCGACCTACCGTATTCGGTCGTCCAGAACGATCTGACCGGGAGTGGGCTCACGAGCGGGACGTCGCACGGGACGGCTGTCGCCGAGGTGATCCACGACATCGCACCGGATGCCCAGCTTCACCTGATCAAGATCGCCGACGAGGTCGACCTCGATCTGGCGGTGACCTACTGCTTGAACAACGGGATCGACATCATCAACCACTCCCTCGGTTGGTACAACACGAACTTCTACGATGGGACCGGGACGATCCCCGACATCGCCCGGAGGGCGACGAACGGCGGAATCCTCTGGGTGAACGCGGCCGGTAACGAGGCACAGAGCCATTGGGAGGGGACGTTCGTCGATTCTAACAGCGACGGTCTTCTCGACCGGACGATCACGTTTTACGCAACGAGCGGCTCGTCGATCGTCCTCTACCTGACTTGGAACGAGTGGCCGTACGCGTCGACCGACTACGATCTTTATCTGTACGATCCGTCGAGCAACCTGATCGCCTCCTCGACGAAGCATCAGACCGGAACCGAGGAGCCGACCGAGGCGATCCAGCTGACCGCATCGCAGAGCGGGATATACACGGTCAAGATCTCCGGTTCCGGTTCGAGGAGGGTCGAGCTTTACAGCCTCTATCAGACGATCAGCCCGGCGATCGCCTCGAGCTCGATCCTCGCGCCGGCGAACGCCGCCGACGTCGTCGCGGTCGGAGCGATCGACTATTCCCATTACACGACCGGCCCGCAGGAGCCGTACAGCTCGCAGGGGCCGACGAACGACGGCCGGACGAAGCCGGATCTGTGCGCCCCGGACAACGTCACCACCGGGACCGTCCCCTACACGGCGTTCCCAGGGACGTCCGCCTCGGCCCCGCAGGTGAGCGGTGCCGCCGCCCTCCTCCTATCAGCGGAGCCGGGTCTGAGCGGAGCCGCACTCAGGGCGAGGCTCCTCAGCCAGACGATACCGATGGGGAGCGCGAACATCTACGGACAGGGCCGCCTCTACCTCGAGGCCCCGAGCCAGCCGAATCAGGGGCCGACAGCCTCGTTCACGTTCTCGCCGGCCTTTCCTCAGGTCGGAACGACCGTCTCGTTCGACGGGTCCGGTTCGCACGACCCCGACGGATCGATCGTCAGCTACACCTGGGACTTCGGCGACGGGGGGAGCGGATCGGGGATGACGGCGAGCCACGCCTACGCCGGAGTTGGGACCTACACCGTCCGGCTCACCGTGTACGACGACGACGGGGCGAGCGGATTGACGAGCACCCAGATCCAGGTTCAGGCCCAAGCGATCCCCGATCTGACGGTGACCGGGCTCAACTACTCGCCGAGCAGCCCGACACTCGGGACGCAGCTATCGTTCTCCATAACCCTGCAGAACATCGGAAGCGGGAGCTCATCCTGGTTCAGGGTCCTCCTGCAGGGAGCGTCGTCCTCGACCTATACCTACGTATCCCAGCTGGCGGCCGGGGCGAGCAGGACGATCACCCTCTCCGTCCCGCTGTCGGCGAGCGCCGAGACGTTCACCGTCACGGTCGACGACCGCAATGGGGTGAGCGAATCGAACGAGACGAACAACACCCGGGCGATAACCGTGTACGCCGCCTCCCCTCCGCCTCCGGTCGCCGATGCCGGCGGCCCCTACAGCGGGACGGCGGGTGTGCCGATGGCGTTCGACGGATCCGACTCGACCGGGGCGATTACGACCTACATCTGGTCGTTCGGCGACGGTTCGAGTGCACAAGGGATCTCGCCGACGCATACCTACGCGAACCCGGGTACCTACACCGTGACCCTGACCGTCTACGGGACAGGCGGGCAGTCGACCGATTCGACCCAGGCGGCCGTTTCAGCGGCTGAGCCGGCGCTATCCGCCCAGCTCTACCTTCCCAAGGCGAGCTACGAGGTCGACGAGGCGATCACGATCACCTACATCACAAACCGGACGGCGTACGTCTACCTGTGCGAGGCCAGCCCGGACGGTCGGGTCGTCCTCCTCTACCCGAACATGTTCGAGCAAAGTAACCCGGTATCGGCCGGGACGCACACGGTCCCCGGAGGCGGCTATACCCTCAGGGTGAGCGAGCCGACCGGGACGGAATCGCTCTACCTGTTCGCAGCGACGAGCCCGCTTCCGAACTTCCCGACTTCGTTCGGTTACGGCTTCCCCGTCCTCAGCTACGATCCCGGGGCGTTCCGCAGCTGGGTGATCGCGACGATGCAGTCGCAGGTCCCGGCCGGTGATTGGGCGTTCGACACCCTGTCGTTCACCATCACCGCGCCGGCGCCGACGACCGGGGCCCTCCGCGTCACATCGTCGCCGTCAGGGGCGGCGGTCACGCTCGACGGCGCTCCGTTCGGGACGACCCCGGTCGAACACGGCGGGATCGCGCCCGGAACGCACACCGTCCACCTGACGAAAGCCGGGTATTCGGATGAGAC
>QMQL01000059.1 GCA_003650505.1 Candidatus Acetothermia bacterium
CCGGTCGGCGAGGGCGGTGACCGTGCAGGCGTTCAACAGGACGACGTCGCCGATCCCCTCGGTGAGTCGGTAACCCTCGGCGAGGATCCGGCGCATCGCCCACTCGTCATACTGATTGACGCGGCAGCCGAAGGTGACGAAAGAAACGGAAGGTCGGTTCATCTCAATCGGGAAGTGCTCGGTCGGTCGTTCGGAGGCGCGGTCGGCTGTTCATCACCTTCAGGATAGCGATCCTTGCGGTCCGGTCAAATCGGTCTTTTCCTTTGCCGGTTGACATTCCCGCTTGCCTGTGTTAGCGTCGAATGCGAGGAACGAGTATGAGGGGGAATCCGATCCGAAAGCCGGCCTTGTTCATCGTCTTAGGTGGGATCGCCATCGTCGTCGGCCTTCTCTGTTGGTACTTCCTATCCGGACGGGGAGGGGACCGGTTCGAGACGCCGGGGGTGCGGACGAACGTCCTCCTCGTCGCCGTCTCCGATCGTAGGGTGATAGATCCGCTCATCGTGCTGAGCGTCGGAGCCGGGGCGGATGACGTCTTCCTCTTCGTCCCGGCCGACCTTCGGATCAAGCTGCCCGACGGGACGTTCGCCCGCCTAGGGGACACCTACGAGCCGGATCGGATGGAAGGGATCCGGGGACGGATCGCCTCCGCCCTTGGGATAGATCTCCCCTATTATATAGCGGTGGACGAGCCGGCCTTCCGGGGTCTGATCGACGGGATCGGCGGGCTGACCCTCGAGGTGGAGGATGAGGTCGTCTACATCGATCCCGAGAGCGATCCTCCGGCTGAGATTCACGTCCGGCCCGGTGAGCAGAGGCTCGACGGCGCGACGACCCTCGCCTACCTCCGCGGCCACTCTGATGCCGGGAGGGTCGCCCGGTCTCAGGTCCTCCTGGGGGCGATCCTCGCTCAAGGGTTCGTCACGAGGGATAGCCGGAGCGTCGCTCGGACGGTGAGGGAGATGAGAGGGGAAATAGAGACGAACATGCCCTATTCCGACCTTTACGCCCTCGCCGCCTCGTTCCGGGAGCTGGACCCCGGAGGACTCCGGACGCCGACCCTACCCGGCGAGCGGGTGGCGATCGACGGGGTGATCTACGTCCAGCCCCGGGTGGTGGAGGCGGAGCGGATAGTCGCTTCGTCCCTCAAGGGGCTCGAGCTCCTCACCCCGAGCGAGGTGAACGTCGCCGTGTTCAACGGGAACGGGATCCGGCTGATGGCGACCAGGACGGCCGACTACCTGAAAGCGCGCGGATTTATGGTTACGCGGATCGGTAATGCCGACACGTTCTCCTACGATACGAGCTACATCGTCGTCCTCACCGACGAGGAGAAGGCGTGGGTCCTCCGGGATGCCCTCCCGAGCCCGGTGAAGATCGTCTTCCCCGATTCGTTCTCGGATCACTACGAAGCGCTGAAGGATCTGATCCCGATAGGGACCGACCTGATCCTGATCGCCGGCGCCGGGCTGGAGATCGAGGAGTGATGGCCGACCTCGACGTCCTCCGGAGGGCGATCGCGATCCTCGAGGAGAAGAAGGCCCAGGGGCTCGTCGTCATCGACCTATCCGAGGTCTCGATCCCGACAGAGCATTTCGTCGTCGTCGGGACGGACAATCCGGTCCACGCCAGGGCACTGGTGAATGCCCTCCGGGTCGGCCTTCCGGTGAAGCCGCTTCACAGCGAAGGGCTCGAGGAGCGGCGCTGGATCGTCCTCGACTACGGGGAGTTCGTCGTCCACATCCTCGAGGGTGAGGCGCGGGAGTTCTACGACATCGAGTCCCTCTGGGCCGATTACACGATCGATCCCGAGGAGCTTCAGAACTAGCCTTCCTCCCCTTCCCCCTTCCCCGGGCAGATCGGCCGGTACGGGCAGTAGTTGCAGGCGTTGTACGTCGGATCGGCCGGGAACCGTCCGGTGCGGATCCCCTTCTCCGCCGCTGCGATATCGGCCCTCGCCCGCTCGATCGTCTTCTCGTCCGGGGTGTGCCTTCCGATGATCAGCTTCGGGGTGAGGAAGCGGAGTTCGAGGCGGGCGGGGAGCCTCCCGAACAGCTTCTCGTAGGCAAGGGAATAGATCGAAAGCTGGCGGCTCTCCTTAGTCCGCTTGTCGGCCTGGTCGGAGTCGGCAATCTGGGAGGTCTTGTAGTCGATGATCACCCCTTCCCCGTCGACGATGTCGATCCGGTCGAATACCCCGACGACCTTCACCCCCCCCTCGGTGAACGCGAACCGCCGCTCGACGTGGGTCGGCGCCCCGTCGGAACTCGCGTGGGCGTAGAACTCCTCCAGCGCCTCCATCCCCTCCTTGAACCGGAGCTCCTCGTGGGCCCGGGTCAGGAACCCCTCCGCCTGCCAGTAGCGCCGGAAGACCTCCTTCAATTGGTCGAGCGGGGTCTCCCGCCCGGCCAGTCGGTTCATGTTGTAGAGGCGTATCGCCTGATGGATGGCGTAGCCGTAGATCACGGTGTGGTGCTGGCGGATCGGGACCTTGAGGACGTGGATGTAGCGGTACTTCATCGGGCAGGTCAGGTAGTCGTCGATCTTCTGGTGGCTGAGCTCGATGATCCGTTCTCCGCGGTCGACAAGGGTCGGTGGCTCGGCCTTACCCTTCCCGTGGCGGGTGATCGCGGAGAGGGGCGAACCCTTCGCCGTTGCGAGCTTCATCGGCGGGAGGTCGAGCGCCTCGGAGACGAACAGGCTCGGCTTCCGCGGTCGCTTACCCCCGTAGTCCTGCGCGCTCGTGAGATACAGGGCCTCCTTCGCCCGCGTCATCCCGACGTAGAACAGCCGCCGCTCCTCCTGGCGGTGGAAGTCGGCGCTCGTGAGGATGTCCTTCACCAGTCCGTCGGGGAGCGGGATCGGATCGCGGCGGTGGGCCGAGGGGAACCTCCCGGAGACGAGCCCGACGAGGAAGACGACCGGGAACTCGAGCCCCTTTGCCTGGTGGATGGTGCGGACGTTCACCGCATCCTCGTCCCACTCCGCCTCCCCGACCGGCGGGTTGTCCCCCGCTTCTATCAGGGCGTCGAGGTAGTCGATGAACCACGGGACGCGGTCGTAGTTGGCTATCTGGGAGAACCGCTCGATGATCCGGAAGAAGCGGGCGATGTTCTGGACGCGGAGGGCGTCCTCGGGATCGGACGAGTTGGAGAGCCGCTCGATGTAGCCGGTCCGCTCGGTCAGGTAGCGGTAGAGGACCTCCCCCGTCTTGGATTGCGCCGCTACTCCGAGCATCTCGGCGATGTCGTCGGCAAGCCTCCCCATCGCCTCCCTCCCCTCGAAGGAGAGGGGGAGGAAGGTTTTGCTCTTGCTCGCCGCCCGGAAGACCTCGTAGAGGGAGCGGTTCTTCCTCCGGACGTAGCTCGTGGCGAGTGACAGGTCCTCGGCTGGCACGTTGTAGAGGTCGGAGGAGGCGAGGAAGTGGTAGGAGAGGTCATCGTGCGGATCGGAGAGGACCCGGAGGAACGCGATCACCGTCCTTATCTCCTCCCGGTCGTACAGGCCCCTGCTTCCGGAGAAGTGCCACGGGATGTGAAGGAGGTTCAGGGCGTGGAGGAACGGGTCGGCCTGGGCGTTGCTTCGAACGAGGATCGCGAAGTTCGAGTACGCCCTACCCTCCTCTTTGACCCGGCGGGCGATCTCTTCGGCGACGAAGTCACACTCCTCGTCGAGCCGCTCGAAGTGGCGCTGCACGATCGGGCTCCCCTCCCCGGCGACGGCGTGGAGGCGCTTTACGATCCCGCTTTTCACCTCGAGCCGGTCGGGGTTGTTGTTCTGGATCAGCCGGTAGGCGGAGTCGAGGATCTGCTGGGTGGAGCGGTAGTTCTCGGTGAGGACGACGAGATGGGCGTCGGGGTACTCCTCCTGGAAGTTGAGGATGTTGCTGATCGCCGCCCCGCGGAACTTGTAGATCGACTGGTCGTCGTCCCCGCAGACCGTGATGTTCCGCTCCTCACCGGCGAGGAGCTTGAGGAGCTCGAACTGGGCGTAGTTGGTGTCCTGGAACTCATCGACCAGGATGTAGCGGAATGCCTCCCGGTAGCGCTCGAGCACCCCGGGGTGCTCGCGGAGGAGCTTCAACGAGAGGGTGATCAGATCCCCGAAGTCTACGAACCCGTGCTCGGCGAGGAGCTCCTGGTACTTGGCGTAGGTCCCGGCCAGCTCCTCCTGCTCGGCCGCCTCTACCTCGAGGAGGGCCCGCTCCTCGGCGGAGAGGTCCTTTTCGGTCTCGAGCCGCTCTCTGAGGTTCTTCGCGTAATCGGCGTACTCCTCCGGTGATACGTCCTCGTCCTTGGCCCGGGAGAAGAGGGTGAGGATCGCGCGCAGATGGCGGACCGGGTTTCCGAGTGGACGGTACCGCTCGAGGGGGAGATCGAACAGGTGCTCCTTCAGGTAGATCACCTGCTCGGCCTCGGTCAGGATCCGGTAGTCGGGGGATAGGCCGAGGAGGAGGGCGTTCTCCCGGAGGAGCCGGTCGCAGAACGAGTGGAACGTCCCGATCCGCGCCTCGATGTACCCGTAGGGGACAAGGGTGTCGACCCGCGCCTCCATCTCCGCCGCCGCCCGCTCGGTGAACGTCAGCCCGAGGATCTCCGCCGGCTTCGCCCTCTTTTCCGCGATCAGCCACGCGATCCTCCGGGTGATCACCGTCGTCTTCCCCGTCCCCACCCCGGCGAGGACGAGGAGAGGGCCGTCCCCGAAGGTGACCGCCTCTCTTTGCCTCTCGTTCAACCCGCTCAGAAGGTCCATCGCCAGAGTATAGGGCCGAAACAGGAGGGAGGAAAAGGGAACATCGAGGAGGGTATAGGAAACGAAAAAGGATAGCGGGAGAAGATCCCCTTTCCCCGCTATCCTTATCCGGCCGCTTTCGCGGTCGGCAGATCCTCTATGCCAGCCCTATCTCTTGGCCTTCTTGGCGACGATCTCCTTCAGGTTCTTCCCTGCCTTGAAGGCGGGGACGACCTTCGCCGGGGTCTTGATCTTCTGCCCGGTCTGCGGGTTCATCCGCGTCGTCGCCTTCCTCTTCCTCGTCTCGAACTTGCCGAATCCGGTGATGATGACCGGTTCGCTCGAGGACAAGGCCTTTGTGATCACCTTCACGACGCCATCGAGCGCCGCCCGCGCATCCTTCTTCGTCAGCCCAGTCTCTTTCGCCAGCTTCTCGACGAGTTCTGCTTTGTTCACGTCGTACCCCCTTGGGATTGAGAATCTGGCGCCCAGTATAGCGATGAAAGGGGCACTTGCCAAGTCATAAGACCGGTTCCTTCCTGAGTTTAAGCCGTGTCGATAGCGCAAAACCCGTTGATTAGGGCATTACAACGTTTCTCAACCGAGGACGCGTTCGAATGCCTCTTTCAGGATCTCCATCCCCTCGTCGATCTCATCGTCGCTGATCGTCAGGGAGACGAGGACCCGGATGACGTTCCCGTACAGCCCGGCGGTCGGGAAGATCGCCCCGTTCCTCAGGGCCTCGCTCACGACCGCCGAGGTCAGTTCCGGGGCCGGCTCCTTCGTCCTTCGATCCTTGACGATCTCCATCGCGACCATCGCGCCGAGGCCGCGGACATCGCCGACGACCTCGAACCGATCGGCGAGATCCCCGAATCGCCCCTTGATCCTCTCCCCGACGTGACACGCGCGTGCGAGGAGATCGTCGGACTCGATCGTCTTCAGGACCTCGATCGCCGCCCGGCAGGCGAGCGGATTACCGGCATAGGTCCCGCCGATCCCACTTCCGACCGGGGCGTCCATGATCTCCGCCTTCCCGATCACCCCGGATAGAGGGAGGCCGGCGGCGAGGGACTTGGCGACGCAGACGAGGTCCGGACGGACGTCGAAATGCTCGTAGGCGAAGAGCTTCCCGGCCCGGCCCAGTCCGCTCTGAATCTCATCGGCGATGAGCA